>CAZJEU010000103.1:0-2650 GCA_964545115.1 uncultured Christensenella sp.
GATTGGTTGTTTTTTCTTTGATTTTTTGCTTTTGTTCTTTTTTATTTTTCCAATATTTAATAAATGTCGTCAATCCCATAATCTTTACCTATGGTGAAAGTGAAATTAGCAAACTGCTTGTTACTTCGTGCAATAATGCAATTTTGAATATTTCGACTGTCAGTTACGATGATTTGATTGAAATTGATTATGATTCAGGTGGCAAAATCTCTGCTATTTTCGCCAACGCCTCGCGCATCAACAACCTTGCCAATTCACTGGCGATTGAGTCTCAAAGAGAGATTGATTTACATGCTGTTTTGGGCATTTCAATTCCTTTTGGAACGTGCACTGGAATCGGTTTTTTGAGTGGAAAGGGAAGTGCGATAAATTTTTCAGTGACGCCCATAGGCAATGTTACCAGCCAGTTTTACACGGCATTCACGAGTGTAGGAATCAACCAAACTTCACACAAAATTTTTGTTTCTATCAAGAGTGAAGCAGCGTTAATTCTGCCTTTTGGCACAAAGATGGTGCGGAAAAATATCGACTATCTTGTGACTGAATGTCTTATTGTTGGGGAGGTGCCAAGCACCTATTTGAACATCTCTTCGCTGGGCGAACTGTATAAATAAAGTTGACTTTTCTGAGCGAAATGAGTAGAATATAAAGCAAAATAGAAGCAAAAATAAATTGCTTTTTTCAGAAATTTTTTGAAAGATTTGTTTTTTCGAATTTTTTAAAGTTTTTCTGATGATTTTTTTAAAACGGGGCAGTGCAAATGAATGATTTAAACGAAATTTTGGTAAAGGCAAAAAATGAATTTGAAAAGGTGGAAACTTCTGTTGATTTAAGCAATTTTTATCACGTCTTTCTTGGGAAAGCTGGCAAAATAACTTCGCTTTTGAGCAGGTTGAAAGACCTTCCTGCTTTGGAAAGAAAAGATTTTGGCAGAGAGATAAACGCGGCTAGAATTGCCGTGCAAGACCTTGTTTCGAAAAAAGAAAAAGAGTTTAGCGAAAAAAGAATTCAAGCTAAATTGCAAAAGACGCCTCTTCTTGATTTGACAGTTCCGCCTAAGGACAGGCGGGGGAGCTTGCACCCGATAACCATAATTCAAAATAATATTATTGAGATTTTTTCGAGTATGGGTTTTAGTGTGGAAGATGGCAACGAAATTGAAACAGAATTTAATAATTTTGAAGCGGTCAACATTCCTAAAAATCATCCGGCGAGAGATATGCAGGACACTTTTTATTTGGACAACGGACAAGTTTTAAAAACGCACACATCGGCAGCTCAAAACAGAATTATGCGAAAATATGGCGCGCCACTCAAAGCCATTTTCCCGGGCAGATGCTTTCGAAATGAAGAGTTGGACGCCAGCCACGAAAACACCTTTTTTCAGATTGAAGGGATGATGATTGACAAGGATGTCTCCATCGCAAATCTCATTTATTTTATGAAAGAGATGCTGGAAAAGGTATTCGAAAAAACCATTGAAGTTCGGCTTCGTCCGGGTTTTTTCCCGTTTGTGGAACCGGGGTTTGAATTGGATATTT
The DNA here is from genome assembly GCA_964545115.1 of uncultured Christensenella sp. Lineage (GTDB taxonomy): Bacteria > Bacillota > Clostridia > Christensenellales > UBA1242 > UBA7862. The sequence goes on from CAZJEU010000103.1 coordinate 1,542, forward strand.
CTTGCCCATATTGTGGCAAAAAGGGGTGTAGAGTATGCAAAAATAGTGGTTGGATTGAACTTTGTCCTTGTGGAATGATTCATCCAAACGTCCTAAAAATGGGCGGCATCGACTCCGAGGAGTATCGTGGGTTTGCTTTTGGCTTAGGATTTTCGAGATTGGCGATGATGAATTTTGGCATAAGCGAAATTCGCCTTTTTAACAGTGGAAATATTAAGGCGTTGTCGCAAGCAAAAATTAAATAATACATTCTTTTAATTTTTAAAATAAAAAATGCTGAAAAAACAAAAAACAGAGGTTAAAAATGAAAGTTTCGATAAATTGGATTAAAGATTTTGTGGATTTGGATGGGGTTGACATTGAAAAACTTATCGCCAAATTTACTATGGGTGTGGCGGAAGTGGAAGGGGTGGAAGTTCGTGGTCGAGCTATTTCTGGCGTTGTGACGGCGAGAGTCGTGTCCAAAGAAGGGGTGCCGGGAAGCAACAAACTTCATCTTCTCAAAGTGGATGCCGGAGGCGGAGAGATTTTGCAAATCGTTTGTGGGGCACCTAATGTAAGGGAAGGAATGATAACGGCGCTGGCGAAAGTGGGCGCAAGGTTGGGCGATGTGACCATTTCAAAAGCGAAGTTGGCTGGGGTGGAAAGTTTCGGAATGTGTTGCGGTGAAGATGAACTTGGCATCAGTGACGACCACAGCGGCATCGTGGAATTTGACAATGATACTCCCATCGGAGTGGATGTAAAAAGCCTTTTTGACATTGAAGATGTGGTGTTTGAAGTGGACAATAAATCGCTGACAAACCGTCCTGACCTTTGGGGGCACTATGGCATCGCACGTGAAATCGCCGCTCTTTTAGACCGACCTTTAAAGAATATTTCACTGGAAGAAAAGAGCAGTTTCGACGACTTAGAGAAAGTGAATGTGGAAGTTTCAAGCCCGAGTTGTTATCGATATACCAGTGCTAGAATGGAAAATATTTCTGAAAAGAAAGCAAGTTTTAATATGCGAATTAGACTCTTTTATTGCGGTATGAGAAGCATCAATTTTTTGGCAGATATCACCAATTATATTTTGCTGGAACTGGGGCAACCGATGCACGCGTTCG
>CAZJEU010000104.1:0-2644 GCA_964545115.1 uncultured Christensenella sp.
CTCCTGTTTCGCCAGAGCTTCTTCCTCCCGATGAAAAGGGCAAAATTACCCAAAAACGTCTTAAAACCACGTCAAAATTGAGTCAAAAACGAGTCAAAAATAGGTCAAAAATGAATCAAAAACAGCTCAAATTGAGTCAAAAACGGGTCGAAATTGAGTCAAAACGGGTCAAAAACAAGCAAAAAAGAGAGGTGAAAGAGTTGAAATTATCACAGTTGATTCGCGGGATAAAAGTAGAAGAAATCATCGGAGATATGGAAATCGAAATTGAGAGTCTTAGTCAAAATACCGGAAAAGTGGAAAAGAATTGTCTGTTTTTTTGTTATAAAGGAGTGAAATTCGATGGCTACGACTTTGTCGATGAAGCCCAAAAGAAGGGTGCAGTTGCCATCGTCACCGACAAACTTATCAACACCACTCTTGTGCAAATCATCGTGCGGGACACAAGGAAAATTATGCCAAAAATCTGCAACAAGTTTTTTAATTCTGTTCTAAAAAAGGTGAAACTAATCGGCGTGACTGGCACCAATGGCAAGACGACGACCGCAAGCATTTTGTTTCAGTTGCTCTCAAATTCTCACCTAAAAGCTGGCTTTATTGGAACGGGTAAAATTGAATATGATGGCAAAGTTTTTGCGCAGAACTTGACCACTCCGGACACCGTAGACTTTTTTTATCTTCTCGACAAAATGGTGAAAAAGGGAGTTGCTTTCGTTGTTATGGAAGTGACGGCGCACGCCTTGGATTTAAATAAATTGTATGGGTTGCGCTTTGAAGTGGGCATTTTCACCAATCTTTCGCAAGACCATCTCGACTATTTTGGTTCAATGGGGAAATATGCGCTTTGCAAACTAAAATTTTTGAAAAAGAGATTTTGCAAAAATGTCGTTATAAACACCGACGATAAATACGGTGAAATGTTTGCCAAAATCAGCGATAGCGTCGTTGCCACCTATGGCATAGAACGTCCTGCAAAAAATTTTGCGCTCGGGCTTAATTTATCGCTCACTCACAGCTCTTTCGTGGCAAATGTTTTTGACAACATTTTTGATATTAAAACTAATTTGCTTTGCAAGTTTAACGTTTATAACGTCCTTTCTTCCATAATCGCTGCAAAAATTTTGGAAATAGACGATGATGTAATTGTCAAAACGCTTAAAAATATCAAACGCATCGACGGCAGAATGAATTTTTATAAACTAAAAAACGGGCCAGTCGCCGTCATAGATTTTGCCCATACGCCCGAAGCGCTCGAAAGTGTGCTTAGAAATCTTAAAAAACTCTCTGCAAAAAAGGTTTTCTGTGTGTTTGGTTGCGGTGGTGACAGAGATAAATTGAAACGTTCCAAAATGGCTCGAGTGGCGGGAGTTCTTGCCGATTATGTCTATGTAACCAGCGACAATCCGCGCAGTGAAGACCCATTGAAAATTATAAGTGACATCATCGACGGCATCGTCACCGATAACTATGAAATCGATGAAAGTCGCACTCGTGCCATTCAAAAAGCCATTGCCTTTTCGCAAAAAGGAGATGTAATTTTGATTGCTGGCAAAGGTGCCGAAAACTATCAGGAAATCCTTGGAGTTAAATATGCCTACTCTGACGTTGATGTCTTAAAAAAGTTTATTTTAAGATAATCCAATCGTTTTTATCAAAATAAACCCACCTTTTATCTTTTTCCAAACATATTTTGTAAAAATATAAAATCAAGGCAAACAAATACTAAAACTAATCTTTAAAAGTGGAGAAAAATGATTTATTATCTTGCCTTTATCCTTTCAGTCGCATCAAGCATTTTGTTCGCACCCTTATACATAAAATTTGCCAAACGCTTGAAATTTGGGCAAAATATTTTGCATTATGTCAGCGAACATTCTCCCAAGCAGGGCACGCCCACGATGGGCGGAGTAATTTTTATTTTGCCCACCATTTTTGTCAGTCTGTTGTTCGTCAAGTCATCGCCCACCATCACTTTTCTCACTCTTTCTATCTTTGTATCTTATGCCGTTGTTGGTTTTTTGGACGATTTTGTGAAGGTGAAATTTAAGCGCAATCTCGGCCTGCGTGCTTATCAAAAAGTTATTTTCCAAATTTTAATTGCGCTCTTCATCGCTCTGTTTATCTTTCGAAATTCTTTTCTTGCTGCGCAATATCTTCCTTTCACTTTTCAAAAACTGGATTTTGGCGTTTTTATTATTCCTTTTGTTGTGTTGCTCTTTTTGTCCTGCACAAACAGTGTCAATCTAACCGACGGATTGGATGGGCTGGCAGGCAGCCTTTCTTTCATTTTTTTTATAACAATCGCCTTCATCAGCACTTTTTATGTGGAGAATCTCACTGCCGATTTTCAAAGCGAGTATGCTCTTCAAATGCAAAATTTGAATGTCGTGTCCTTTTCTGTGTCGGGAAGTCTGCTTGGGTTTTTGCTTTTTAATTCTCATCCTGCCAAAATTTTTATGGGCGATACTGGCTCTCTTTCTCTCGGTGCATTGATGGCGTGTATCTGTGTAATGAATGGGACAAGCCTATATATTCCGATTGTGGGAGTGATGTTTGTGCTGTCCAGTTTAAGTGTAATTTTGCAAGTGGCACATTTTAAACGCACACGAAAACGCATTTTTTTAATGGCTCCTTTTCATCATCA
>CAZJEU010000105.1:0-2640 GCA_964545115.1 uncultured Christensenella sp.
TTTTGGCAGATGATAAGAGACAAAATTTCCGACATAAAAAAGAATGTTTGTCTGGGAGAGAGAGAAGACATTCAAAAAAATTTGCTGGTGGCAGAAAATAGTTTAAAGAAGATTTTGGAAGTAACTGCAAAATTTGAAGAGTATTACGAAGCGGAGAAAATGCAAAAGAATTCAGTCGATTTTAACGACTTGGAAAAATATTTTTTGCAACTTTTACACTTTGAAGAAATAAGAAAAAGCATGGATTCTAAATATATTTTTGTCGATGAATATCAGGACATAAATCCTGTTCAGGAAAGAATTATCTCTTTGCTTTCGACCTATTCAAAAGTGGTGATGGTGGGAGATATTAAACAAAGCATCTATGCTTTTAGAAACAGCACGCCGGAGATTTTTGTACAGAAAAGTGTGGTTTATGAAAAGCCAAATCAAGAGGGAAGTCTGATTGTTTTAAACGAAAATTTCAGAAGCAATCCTGCCATTTTGGAGTTTGTAAACGATGTTTTCAGAAAGAGTATGACACGAGAATTTGGTGGTGTTGACTATAAACAATCGAGTCTTTTTGAAGGCAAAATTACATATGAAAAATGCAGTGATATTCCTGCTGTTGAAGTGATTGTGGTGGACGAGGCAAAGGATGAAGAGAAAGAAAAAGAGGTTACTCTTCCCTCGGTTTATAGCGTGCTTTCTGATGCAAATGAGTATGAAGATGAACTTACTTCGGGTGAAAAAGAAGCAATGGTTGTTGCAAAAAAAGTTTTAGAAATATATGGAAAAAATATTTTTGATGCCAAGAAAAATGAAGTGAGAAAAATTGCTTTTTCGGACATTGCCATTCTTTGTAGAAACAACCAACACCTCAAAGAAGTGGCGAAGGGGTTGCTGAAATTTCAGGTTCCCATTGCTACTAATTTGGTGGAGAATGTCTTTTCGCATATCGATGTTCAGGTGCTGTTATCCTTTTTAAAAATCAATAATAATTTCCACGATGATTTGGCTCTTGCCACTTTTATGACCAGTTTTTTTGGAGAGTTTTCGTTTGATGAGTTGGCGAAGATTAGACAGCAATTTCCGAGTGAAAAGTTCTTTTACAATTGCGTTAAAAAATGCAATGAAAGTCAAACTTTTGATAAAGGAATAAAAGAAAAAATAACGAGATTATCTTTGCTTTTAAGTCAGACAAAAGAAAAAATTGCCTATCAATCTATATACGAAATTTTGATAAATATGTGCGAAGAAAAAGGGTATTTTGACTTTCTTTTATCTCTTCCTGATGGTTCAAATAGAAGCAAAATAGTTAAGGATTTTGTGGAGAGTTTTGCCAGCGCAGATTATAATCATGACCTTGTTGGCTTTTTAGATTTTGTGCAAAACTATGCCTTGATGAACAAATTTAAAACGGCGTTTACGTTCGGTGAAAATAGTCTGAAAATGAATACCATTCACGCCAGCAAAGGCTTGGAATATCCTGTGGTGTTTTTGGTGGGATGTGGCAAAAATTTCTCTAACAAAACGTTTGTAGAACAAGTTTTGAAAGATAAGGATTTGGGCTTTGGATTGGCAAGTTTTGATGAAGAATTTTTCGAAAAAAACAAAAACATAGCGCGAAATGCCATCACTTTATCCAAACGTAGACAAGAGCGTGAAGAGGAATTAAGACTGCTTTACGTCGCACTGACACGAGCGAAAAATCATCTTTTTGTGGTGGGGAACTTGCCTTTGAAAAGAGCAAAATATGATGAAGAACCACAAGGGGCAAGCAACTATTTTTCTTGGATTTTCTCCTCTTTTCCGAAGAGAAATTTTGAAAGAATGGCGAAGGCAGGCGAAGGCTTTTCGTTGAAAAAACCAGAGTATGAACTGATAGTTAGTGTGGTGAGAGAAAAAGATATCGACATCCAGACTGCAAAAAAGATTAACTTTGATTTTTCAAAAAATCAACCAAAAAAGGTGGCCGAACTAAAAAGATATCTTTCTTATAAATTCCCTAAGAAGCAAAAGATTGCACTTAAAAATAGTGTGTCGAGTTTGCTTAGGGAACACGCCGAACAACAAGAAAGTGTAAACTTTTCACCACAAAAATTAAGCGTTTTTGAAAGAGAAAATTCCTTTTTGAAGGGCAGTGAATTGGGGACTTTGTATCATCAACTTTTGGAAAGAATTGACTTTGAAAAACCTTTCAACAAACAGGAATTTGAAGCCATTTTGACAACGTTAAAAAAAGAGCAAAAACAAGTGGTCGACATTAGTTTTGAAAAAATAAAGTTATGTGTAAATACTATTCAAAAATTGGGCAAAATAAAAGTAAGGAAGGAAATCCCTTTTATAAGTTATCTTCCCTATTCAGAGATTTTTGAAGGTGGAGAAGACACTAAAGTTTTGGTGCAGGGAGTGGCAGACTTGCTGGTGAGAACAGAAGATAAAAACTATCTTATTGATTACAAAATTACCAAAGCCCAGAACGCCGACCAGTTAGTCGAGAAATATAAGGTGCAACTGAGACTTTATAAAATATGCCTTGAAAAAGCACTGAATATCACTTTTGATGAAGTGTATATGTATTCGTTTCACTTTGACAAAATGATAAAAGTTTTTTAAAAAAAGAGAAAAATTGTTTTTATTTAAAAATTGTTTATGATA
>CAZJEU010000106.1:0-2630 GCA_964545115.1 uncultured Christensenella sp.
TGATAACAATATAACAAGCAAATTTGCTGTAAAGGAGATTTTATTATGACTCAAACAATTAAAACAAAACAACAAAATTTAAAGGCAAATGACAAAGTCATTCCTATCTTTTTCGCCAGTGATGACAACTATCTTCCCTATCTTTCAGTGGCGATTCGTTCTTTAATCGACAATGCTTCGAAAGACTATCGATATGTAATTCACATTTTAAACAGTGGTGTCGATAGAGAAAAAGCAAAGCTAATAACTAAAATGCAAAATGAGAATTTTGAAATTAAATTTACGGATGTCACTGAGAAAATTAAGCCAATTGTGGACGAACTTGATATGGAAAGCAATCTTCACTATATAACAATCGCTACTTATTATCGTCTTTTCATTGCTTCCCTTTTCAAGGAATATGACAAGGCGCTTTATCTTGATTGCGACATTGTTGTGTTGGGTGACATTTCAAAACTTTATAATACCGAACTTGATGATAATATTCTTGGTGCAATTCAATGTCAGATTATTGGCAGAAAAAAGACTTTTAGAGAATATTCACAGAAAGTTCTTGGTGTTGAATATTCAAAATGTTTCAATGCTGGCATTTTGGTGATGAACCTTGTTGCTTATAGAAAACAAAAAATTGAAAAGACTTTTCTTAATCTTTTGAAGAATTACGATTTTGAACTTATTGCTAATGACCAAGATTATCTTAACTTTCTTTGCAAAGGCAAGGTAAAAATGTTGGACCTTACTTGGAATAAAGCGGGCATTCGTGATGGTTATAACAAAAAACCGGAACTTGTTCATTATGCTTTCTTCAAAAAACCTTGGACAGACTTTGGAGTTAAGTTCGAAAAATATTTTTGGGAATATGCAAAAAAGGTTGATTTTTATGAGTATATTCTGGAATATCGAAGAAATTATAAGGTTTCGCAGCGAATTGCTAATATGCTTCATGCTCAAAAATTGGAAAAGAAGGCAAGAATGCTAATAAATTCTGATAAAAATATTCATAGAGTTTTAGAGGCGCCTAGCATTGAAAAAAGTGAAGAGATAAAATTTAAAGACCAAGAAGACCTTTTTAATCTTAATAAAGGAGTTCCTAATGGACAATCCGAATTTGTCACCAGATAGAATCAAGATTTTAAAGAAAATTGATGAATTTGAAAGGAAGGAAAATTGGCATGTAGACGTGGAAAATGACCCGCCCGCCCCTGTTTTAATGCCTGAACAAATTGATTATTTAAATAAAAAGTTGAAGAATAAAATAGGTTCTTTTGTTGCCAATCGAGTTGCAAGGAAATTTTATGAAAATGAAATAAGGAAAGGGCATATGTCCATTGAGAATGTTTTTGGGTTGGAAAATTTCCAAGCAGTAAAGGATGGCGCCATATTGACTTGCAATCATTTCAATGTTTACGACAATTATGTTGTTTTTAAATCGTTGCAAAAAAGTCTGAAAAGACGAAAATTATACAAAGTTATTCGTGAAGGAAACTATACAAATTTTCCTGGACTTTTTGGCTATATGTTTAAGCATTGCAACACTTTGCCTCTTAGCAGCAATTTTGAAACGATGAAAAAGTTTATGAGTGCAGTGAAAATTCTTTTGGAAAAAGGAGAAAAAATCCTCGTTTATCCTGAACAGTCGATGTGGTGGAATTATAGAAAACCACGTCCTTTTAAAATGGGAGCTTTCAATCTTGCGGCGACGAATAATGTGCCTATTATTCCCTGTTTTATTACGACGAGAGATAGTGAAAAGATGGCGCCAGACGGCTCTTTTTACCTAATATATACTATGCATATTATGCCGGCAATTTATCCGGATAAAGACAAAACCATCAAAGAAAATGTGCAAGGAATGAGTCAAAAAAACCAGCAATTATGGCGAGAAAAGTATGAGGAAGTTTATAAAATTCCTCTTACGTATTTAAGCAAAGATGACAACTAATTTTTAATAGATTTTTACATATCTCTCTTTTTAAAGAAGAGAGATTTTTATATTAAAGCCCGTCAAAAAAGTGATTATTGCAAAATATGTAGGAAATGTTATAATTTAGTATAATGAAAGTTTATTTTGATGACGTTAGCGAAGTATATATCGATTTGGAAATTGAAGATAAAAACGGTTTTTATCTTGCCAATGCAATGAATGACATTGAAGAGATTGTTGGATATGTGGCTTTTTACGTTATTTCTGAAAATAATCGCAACAGAATTTGGTTGAATAAAATAGCAACTAATAAGGAGCATCAAAACAAAGGTATTGGTTCCAAACTTTTAGAGTTTTTGGAGTGTTTTGCTCGGCAAAAAAGAGCATATTTCATTGAAGGTAGATATTTTCCCGAAAACAAATCTGCCAAAAGTTTTTATGAAAATCGTGGGTATTCCATCGAAAAAGATGGATACGACACTTTTGTTTTCAAATATCTTTCCCGTTTTGATGAAAAAGATAAAAATATTATTTTTAAGGAAAATTCTCACAATCAAAAAGGAAATTCTCGCAATCAATTTGAAGAGTTTAGTCCCTCTTTTTGAGTTGCAAACAATTTAACTTAACCCCTTTTTTGAGAATTTTTGTTTTCTTAATAGAACTCTACTTAAAAAGTAAAAAAAATGGATGGGACACGAAAATCCGA
>CAZJEU010000107.1:0-2625 GCA_964545115.1 uncultured Christensenella sp.
CTCATCGCGCAGTCAAAAGAAATATGCAAATCACGCAAAACCTGCCAAACAGCTTTCGCCACTCTCCCGTTTCCTAAAATAAGGATTCTTTGTTCAAAAAGCGACTTGTCTGTGTGCATAATAAAATCCACCAAAAATGCTTCGGCAGTTAATTTAGCATTTTTCACCACAAACCTTTCTTCTTCCATAACATTTGTGTAATTCACTCTTTCTTTTTCTTTTGACAATTCTTGTGGCACTGCACCGCCAAAGACTGCTGTGCCTTCCTTCAAAGTCCCCAAAATATCTCTTTTCCACCTATATGCTGGCGATACGACACAAATGTCCGTATTCAAAATTTCTCCCAACTTTTCTTCAAAGTCAAAAATCTTATAACCTTGCTTTTCCAGCATAACTTTAACTTCGCGAAGACGTTTATCGCTTAAATCTAAAAAATAATTCGCCATTTTCATCCCTTTCAAATCACTTTATGCACTAGACCTTTCTCGTGTGAAAGTTTTTTGACTTTCTTTTCTTTTTACAACAAAAAATCGCCGATTTTCACATAAAATACAGCGATATTTTTCAGACTTTATAGTTTTTAACAGTTAATTTCCAATTTTATTCTTTCACCCTATGTTTTAAATAATCTAAAAGCATAGATAAAACGATGATTATTTGAAGGGGCGCGCCCACGATATACACCAGCCAAATCTGATACTCCTGAAACACGAATCCCACCATCGTTATAAGAGCCCACACGAAAAGAGAAGCAAACACTCCACTAGCGACTTTCCATTTCCAAAAGGAAGAAAATATGGTCAACACCAAAAAAAATATAGGCAATGCCACCATAAAAGCCAAATACTCATTTCCCACTCCGGGAATGAAATTTAACACCACATACACAATTGTTGCCACCAGCCACACCAACATAGCAGACAATCCTGATAGAATAACTCTAAACCCTTTTCTTGCTCTCCACGGTTGAATTGTTTTGCTCTCATACACAATTTCCTGCACTTTCACACCATAAAAATCCGCCAGTGCAACCAGCACATATATATTAGGCACACAATCACCTTTTTCCCATTTCGAAACAGCCTTATCCGAATAATTTAATTTCTCTGCCAACTGCATCTGGGTTAGTTGTGCTTTCTTTCTAAGCGTAGTCAAGTTTTTTGCAATGACTGCATTTAATTCTTTCATAATTCCAATTATATTTCTTTTTCTCTTTTTGTCAACCGTTTTTAGCCACTAAAAATGACCAATTCTACTCCCAGTAGAGTCGCTCTCTCAATCCTAAAATGCAATTCTATTTTGGAGAGAGAGATTTTGCATAAGTAGATAACATTTTTCACATAATCATTTAAAATGTTTTCATAAACTATCAAAGGAGATAAATATGAAAATTGCTTTGTCATGCGAATCAAGCGGAGACCTCTCAAAAGAGATGATTAAAAAACTAAATATCAACGTCGTTCCCTTCTCAATTATTTTGGGCGACGACATTTTTACAGACGAGGAAGGGATTTCTAATAAAATCTTTGAATTTGTCGAACGAACAAAAATTCTACCCAAAACCTCAGCGGTAAATCAGGAACAATTCCGCGAACATTTCACCCATCTTTTAAAAGGACACGATGTTGTCATTCACCTTTCTATGAGTTCCAAAATGAGTTCGGCTGGTGAAAATGCCAAACAGGTCGCAAAAGAAATCGGGGAAGATAAAGTCAAGGTTATCGACACCCTTACTCTTTCTTCAGGCATCGCTCTTCTTATGCTTTACGCCCGCAAACTAGTGGATGGCGGTGAACAAAATCCCGACATTATCATAGAAAAAATAAAACAAAGAATGCCTTATGTAAAGGTAAGTTTCGTCGCCAACAGACTGGATTATCTTTATAAAGGTGGCAGATGCGGAATGCTAGCCTTTTACGGGGCAAACCTTCTTAAAATCAAGCCAGAGATAACCGTAGTTGACGGAGTCACAACAAATTCGAAAAAATTTTTTGGACTATTTTCCAATACCATAGAAAAATATTATGAAAATACTATCAATAAATATAAAACTCCCGACCTTGAAAATGTGTTTATCACCGCCACCACTGTTTCCAGAGAAACCATCGAAATGTTGAGAAAAAGACTTCAAGAAAGAGGCTTCAAAAACATTTATGTCTCTTATGCCAGCGGCACCATTTCCAGTCATTGCGGCCCCGAATGTGTGGGAGTTCTCTTCCTAAACGACGGCAGATAAATTTGCATAACATCTAGAACTCTATTTAAACTCTACCAAATTACCTCTCTTCTCTTCACCGCGCCACCCTTTATATGCTTCCCAGAAATCTCTCTGCGGAAGCATTTTTAATCGCCAAGCTCCTTTCCTTCTGACATTTATTTGTTGACTTTTTCTTCTTAATAAAATATACTATTCTCTGTGAAAAAGAGTCCACCCTATCTCTCTCACTATCTCATTTCGCTCGTTTATCTCTCACTCGTCATCCCTCTTTCGCTTACTTCTTTCTCACTCGTCATCTCTCTTTTGTCTACTCATTATCTCTCTTCCCACTCTCTTTCTCTCCCTTTTATCCCCAATTCTTTCTTTGCGCTGCTAGCTCAGCTGGATAGAGCGTTGGTCTACGGAAC
>CAZJEU010000108.1:0-2604 GCA_964545115.1 uncultured Christensenella sp.
TATTTTTAAAATAAGTTAACCCTTCCGTTTTCAGCGGACAAAGACTAAACATTTCTTGCAGACCGACTTTGTCAATCTGAGGCTTCACCAATCCCGACGCAAGAATGCCTTTTTGCTCCGAAGCAAATACAAAGTTGCCGTTTGAAAAAGAATAATAAAAAGGCTTTACACCGAAGTTATCTCGTGCCATAAAAATCTTTTTTTGTTTTTCATCATAAATAACAAAAGAAAATATACCTATCAATTTATCTAAAATCTTTTTGCCAAAACAAATATACCCCAAAAGCAGCGTTTCCGTGTCGCACTTTGTTTGATGAACAAACCCACGCTGACTCAATTCCGTTCTAATTTCCGCTGTGTTAAATATCTCTCCATCATAAACAATAGTATATTTATATTTGCCAAATTGTCGCGTCATGGGCTGAGCGCCTTTTTGAAGGTCAATAATAGCTAGCCTTCTGTGTCCTAAAAACACGTTTTTCGCTGTGAAAAAGCCCTCGGCATCCGCTCCACGATGACGCATTACATCGGCCATTTTTTTAACTTTCGCAAGATATAGTTTTTTACTTAACTCTTTTTTTTTAAAACTTACAATCCCCGCAATCGCACACATTTTTTAATCTTTTTCCTTTTTTTACACAACTCTTTGTCATCTTTTCACTTTCACTTTTTCACTATAAACTCGCCATATGTGTGATAACAATATTTGCCTGCACCGAGGTGTTGTTTACAAACAAATCTTCCCCAGTGGTGTTTATAAGTCTAATGACGGTGGGCGCGGTGGTTACATTCACAAGCATACTTGCAGAAATTTCACTTAAAGGCAACTCCACTGTTTGTTCAGTGACTGCCCCACCCAACACTTCCAGCCCCATAGCAACATAAGTGGAAGGTCCAGCACCACTGGTAGAAACACTCCACTGCACAAGATAAGTTCCTTCTTCTGGCAGAGTAAATCTTCCAGTTGAATTGTCATAAGTTATTGATGAATTGTTTAAAATAAGCGTATTGAAAACCACTGGGTCGCCATCGGGCACAATTTGAAATTCGTTTGTTATCCATTGATATTGGGCACCTTTAAGCAGTTGTGTCTGTGCGACTCCTGTCGGGCCCGTTGGCCCTGTTGGTCCCCGTTTGCCCATAGGTCCTCTTAGCCCCATATCGCCTTTTGGCCCTCTTTGCCCCTTATCTCCCTTCGGCCCTCTCGGTCCCATTGGTCCCATCGGCCCCGTGGGACATTTGAAACAGCCAAAACGTGACGGCCCGATGCACTCTTTTTTTGCAGAAGGATAACTCGGACAACACACTTTAAACACTGGATTTCTCCAACCTATATTACAACAGGTTTTTTTCTGTTTTTTGCAATCAATTGGCCGGGGAAAACACTCCCCGAAATAAAGTCTTTCCATACTCCAGTTTATGATTTTTAAAACCAAATTGCCACATCAAACAGACGATTTTTCCTTAAATTTTTACTCTAAAATAATTTGACTTTAAAACTCTTTCGGACTAAAATTTCTGTGAAAAGGACTTGAAAAAATGAAAAAGAAATTTAACTTTCTCGGTATGGAATTTAACACTAAAAACACTCTCTTAACGCTAGCCGCTTTTGCAGGACTGCTAATTCTCTTGGTGGCACTACAATTGCTTTATGGGTTTGAACGATGGTATGGTTTTTTGATTGGAATGGGGTTTATCATCGCCATAATCTTTTCTTCAAAACTAGCCAAACACAGAGGGCTGGACAAAGAGTTCCCTTTTGAGATAATCTATCTAGTGCTTCCTTTCTCCATCATCGGCGCACGCGCTTACTATGTCATTTTTGAACAACTACCGTTTTTCTGGGATGCTTTCAGAATCTGGGATGGCGGACTTGCCATTTATGGGGGAGTTATCGGCGGTGCAATCGGCGGCATCATTTATTGCCTTTTTAAAAAGCAAAGCATTCTCGGCACCGCAGACGTCATTGCCCCCGTGCTTCTTCTGGGACAAGCCATTGGCCGTTGGGGCAATTTTGCAAACAACGAAGTCTATGGCTTCACCGTCAATGACCCTGCATGGCAGTGGTTTCCTTTTGCCGTTCCCATTTCCAGCGGTGCAGAAGTAAAGTGGCACCTTGCCACCTTTTTTTATGAAAGTATGTTTGACTTTTTAGGTTTCTTTCTGCTCATTGTGCTGCTGCTAAAAGTAAAGAAACACAAAGGCATCGTCGCTTGCGTTTACCTTGTCTACTACGGCATAGTCCGCTACTTTCTTGAAGGACTGCGCATTCCGGGCTACATTCTTTTCATCCCCGGCACCGACTTCCCCGTTTCTCAATTAGTCAGCCTCATCGTCATCGCGCTTGGCATCATCGGCATCGTCACAATCCTTTTTTTAAACAAAAAGAAAGTTAAGTCATAAGTCTTTCTGTTTAATTTTCATAACAACTAAGAGTAAATGGAAGAAAGTGGAAAAAAGATATTGTTTTTTGTCTTTTTATGTTAAAATAACATTACTAATAACAATTTTTACACAAAATAAATCTATCCAAAAGGTTTATCAATATGCTTCTGGCACAAATTTTAACTGTTATCTTAATAGCTGGCATCATTCTCAGTCTAT
>CAZJEU010000109.1:0-2596 GCA_964545115.1 uncultured Christensenella sp.
CAACGGCTGAAAGATGCCATTGAAACTATTATAAAGAGCAAAGATATCATAGTTTTCATCGATGAAATTCACACTCTTGCCAAAGCAGGCGGCGAAAAGGGGGACGTCAACCCCGCCGATATGCTCAAACCCTATCTTGCCCGTGGCGAACTGCAAACAATTGGCGCCACCACCACAGATGAATATCGCAAATTTGTGGAAAAAGATAAGGCGCTCGAACGCAGATTTCAGCCCATAATGGTCAATCCGCCCAGTGTGGAAGAAACTATTCTCATCCTTCGTGGACTTAAAGATAGTTATGAAGCCTTCCATAAAATTCAGATAACTGACGAAGCGATTGTGGCAGCGGCAAAACTCGCCGACCGCTATATTATGGACCGTAGTCTGCCCGACAAAGCCATCGACCTTATCGACGAAGCTAGCAGCAAAGCACGCGTGGGAGGCACCATGCAACCACAACATTTGCAAGAGATGGAAGACAAATTTAAAGAAGTGCACAGAAATTATCAAGAAGCCCTTGTGCAACATAACTATGAAAAATCCACCAAATTGGCAAGTGAACTGGACGAAATGTATAAAAAACTTAAAGCCGAACAAGACAAATATAACCTTTCCAAACCAAAAGTGGAGCCCCGCATAACCGAAAAAGAGGTGGCGGAAGTCGTGTCACGTTGGACAGGCGTGCCAGTCACCAAAATTACAGAAAGCGAGCGGGAAAAACTGATGAAGTTGGAAGACGTTTTGCACAAAAGAGTCGTCGGGCAAGACGAGGCGGTCAGTGCTGTTTCAAAGGCCATTCGTCGTTCTCGTGTAGGTTTGCAGGACAGCAAACGACCTATTGGCTCCTTTCTTTTTCTGGGGCAAACAGGCGTGGGCAAAACCGAACTTTGCAAAGCACTTGCAGAAGCAATGTTTGACAATGAAAACAATATCATCCGATTGGATATGAGTGAATATATGGAAAGTCACTCCGTCAGCAAACTCATCGGAGCCCCGCCCGGCTATGTCGGGCACGATGACGGCGGTCAGCTCACCGAACAAGTAAGACGCAAGCCCTACTCGGTCATTCTTTTTGACGAAATAGAGAAAGCGCATCCAGATATTTTCAACTCTCTTTTGCAAGTGCTTGATGATGGCAGATTGACAGACAGCCGTGGCAGAACGGTAAATTTTAAAAATACTATCATCATTATGACCAGCAACAGTGGTGTTAGCGAACTGTCGGGACGCACTGCGCAACTGGGCTTTAACTCGGCATCGTTCACCGTCGACAATCCCGATTATGACCAGATGAAAGAGGTTATTATGCAAAGCGTCAGACGAAAGTTTAAGCCAGAATTTATAAACCGCATCGACGTCATCACCGTTTTCCACAGTCTTTCCAGCGAGCATCTCACTGAAATAGCCAAAATTATGCTGGCAAATTTAAATAAAAAACTGAAAGAACGTGACATTGATATGCGTTTCACCGAAAGCGCTCTTAAATATCTGGTGGATAAAGGCACTTCTTATGAATATGGCGCGCGACCGCTCAAACGCCTTATTCAAACAGAAATTGAAGACCGCTTGACCGACGGACTTTTGTCGGGAGAGATTAACGACAAAAATATTATTGTCAGCACAAATGATAAAGGACTGGTTTTTAAAATAAACAGCCCCAAAGTTTGAGATGGGGAAAAAGGTGAAAATGGTTTTGAAAAATAAAGAAAACTTGATAGAATAATTTTTGTAAAGGAGAAGAATATGCAAATCGAAATCAATTCAAAAAACTATGAAGTGTCTGAGAAATTGAAAGATATCATAGAGAAAAAAGTGTCCAAACTGGAAAAATATTTTAACGACGACGCAGTGGCGAAAGTGCTGTGCAAAAAGGAAGGCATTTTCAACAAATTGGAACTTAGTGTCAGAAGCCGCGGACTTTTTTATCGTGCCGAAGTGACGGGCGAAAATATGTATGAAAATATCGACGAAGTTTTGCCCAAAATGGAAAGACAGATAGTTAAATATGGCGACAAGTTTTTCACCAGACTAAAAAAGGGAAGTCTGAACAAAGATTATTTATTTTTTGACGAACTGCCCGCCACCAAAAAGTCCGAAGTGGTGAAGAAAAAACAGTATGAACTCGAACCCATTTCTGTGGAAGATGCCAAAATTTTCCTAGACACGGTGGACAACAATTTCTATGTCTTTGTAAACCGCGAGACAAACAACGTAAACATACTCTATCGACGAAACGACGGCAACTTAGGGTTGATAGAAACAATATATTAAAGTTAAAAAACAAAAAAGGAAGCAAGGTTATTAACTTTTGAAACTAGTGAAATAATAAATAAAAATACTTTATCAGTAAAATTGGTAAAGTGTTTTTTATTTAATAAAATTTTTTCAAAATATATAGCACTAAGATAGAAGATTTATGTTATAATAACATACGAGGTAAATATGGATATTAGAAAGCTTATAGAAAATGAAAACATTAGTTTAAGGTTGTTAACTGAACAGGATAAAAAACTACTTTTAAAGTGGCTTACAGATGAAAGAGTTTTAAACTTTTGGGAAGGGAAAAGTGTTGTTTTTGACTTAAAAAGAATTAAAG
>CAZJEU010000110.1:0-2594 GCA_964545115.1 uncultured Christensenella sp.
AGATTTTAAAAAGCGACTGGAAACAAAAATCGACCGACTAAAATATGAGTTTTCCATAATTCACGCAGGCAGGGTGAACGCTAGGATGCTGGACAAAGTGCTGGTGAATTATTACGGCACGCCCACTCCCATCACTCAAATGGCGAATATCGCCGTGCCAGAGGGCAGGCTCATTGTCATTTCGCCTTGGGACGTTTCGGTCATAAAAGAAGTGAACAAAGCTATTATGTCCAGTGACCTGGGCGTTACCCCCACAGATGACGGGCGAGTTGTCCGCCTTGCTTTCCCCGCTGTCACCGAGGAAAAACGCCGAGAGATTGTCAAGGACGTTAAAAGAATTTCCGAAGAGTTTCGCATTGGCATCCGCGGAGAGCGAAAAGATTTTATTGAAAAATTTAGAGCGGCTGAAAAGGACAAAAAGATGAGCGAAGACGAACTTAAATTTGCAACTGACGAAATTCAAAAAATGGTGGACAAATATAACGGCATCATCGACAGCCTTACCGAACAGAAAGAAAAAGAAGTTATGGAAGTGTAATTTTGATGTAAATTACTAAAAATACTTAAAAGGAAAAATATGAAAAAAAATGCAGATATCGACCCTTCGCGGCTGCCTAAACATGTGGCGTTCGTGATGGATGGCAATGGCAGATGGGCGAAAAAGCGCGGAATGCCACGGTCGTATGGTCACAAGATTGGGGCAAATGCCATGATAAGAGTGGCGCGCAGGGCGCACGAACTGGGCATCAAAATTATTTCTTTTTTTGGTTTTTCCACCGAAAACTGGAAACGCCCGAAAGAAGAAGTGGACGAGATTTTCCGTCTTTGCAAAGAAGGATTGAAGTCTAAAAAGAGAAGTTTTATCAAAAACAATTTTCGGTTCAGGGCTATTGGCGAACTCTCTCAATTGCCAAAAGACGTCCTTTCTGCCATTGACGAACTGACCAAAGCCACCCAAAAGAATACAGGTCTGTTGGTGAATATGGCTCTTAACTATGGCGGACGAGCGGAAATTGTGAGAGCGGTGAACGACATCTTAAAGACGGGCAAGAGCGAAGTGGACGAACAGACATTTGCCAGTTTTTTGCAAACAGGTGACATTGTCGACCCCGATTTCGTTATTCGCACAGGGGGAGAGCAGCGACTGAGCAACTTTATGATGTATCAATGTGCATATAGCGAACTTTACTTTCCCAAAAAATTTTGGCCAGCTTTCAACGCAAGGGAACTGGACAAAGCGATTGTGGAATTTCAGCGTCGAGACAGACGTTTTGGAGCAATCAAAAACGACGTGCAAAAAGGAGAAAAGAAGTGAAAGAAAAAATTAAAGTTGGGTTACTGTTGACCTTGGGGCTTTTATATTGTCTGTTGATGCAATATGTCTATAATTACATTTTTGATGTCTTTATTTTATTTTTTGGCTTTATCGCCACTTTCGAGTTTGCCCAGTTACAAACCAAATCGGGCTATCCGAATTTTAAATTTTCGTCAGAGACCATCTTCATCCTATCTTTTCTGACTTTTGTCGCTTGTGTAATGCTGGGAGTGAGTGCCGAGATTATTCTGCTTATTGAATTGGTCCTTTTTGTTTTGTGCTATGTCGTTTTGTTTGTTTCGTCGGCTTTTGTGTTCAAAAATAAAACCAAGCAAGATGAATTTTTGAAAATTACGAATATGACCACCACCGAGTTTGCTCTTTTCAAGACAAACAATTCCTTTATAAGTGTGCTTTACCCATCGGTGTTTTTTCTCTTTTTAGGGTTTATGAATCACATTCAGGACGTTGGCTTTCACAATTTGGACGAAAACACAGCGGGCGTCCCGATGGGACTGTTCGCTCTGGTGCTGCTGTTTGCCATCAGTTGTCTGACCGACACCTTTGCCATGATGGGCCCGTTCGATCTCCAGATCGAGGACATGATTTTTGGGTCGCTTATAAAAGGCAAAAAACTTTGTCCCAAAATCAGCCCCAAAAAGACCATCTCAGGCGCAGTGAGCGGCTTGGTGGGAGGAACGCTTGGTTCTGTGGCGGTTTATTTCATTTTCTCTGCCATTTTCCCTGAAGTGTTTGCGGTGGCGGCAGTTTGGCAATTTATCGTCCTTGGCTTGGTGGCAAGTGTGGTGGCGCAAACAGGCGATTTGTTCGAATCTTTTTCCAAAAGGCGTGCCGGCGTGAAGGAATCGGGAGATTTGTTCAAAAGTCATGGTGGGGTGCTAGACAGGTTAGACTCCATCATATTCAATATTCCTGTCGTTTTCGTAAGCATTTTGTTTATTTTTAGTTAGTAAAAACATTTTCGTTATCAATTAGACGGTTTTGTTATATAATAGAACAAGGCATGTCAGGGGTTTAATTTGGATTTTTTTAGTTGGATTTTATATATTGTCATTGCCATACTGGTGTTGCTTTTTATGATTACCGTGCATGAATTTGGGCATTGGTCAGCAGGGAAGTTGTTAAAATTTAAAATTAACGAGTTTTCTGTGGGGTTTGGCAAGGCAATTTTTCAGAAAACAAATAAGAATGGGGAAAAGTTTTCCATTCGCGTTTTTCCGTTGGGGGGCTATTGTGCTTTTGAAGGCGAAGACGAAGC
>CAZJEU010000111.1:0-2590 GCA_964545115.1 uncultured Christensenella sp.
AGGTTGGCAACAGAAAACATATCGGGAGTGTTGCTTCTTGAAGTCAGCGCCATACGAATAACTCCGCTGACATCGGCGACACTGCCTTTGTAGTCAGTTGGGTTTTTACGAAACTCTTTCATATCTGCACAAAAACCTAAATTGGAGCTGAGCGTTCTAATTTTATTAAACCAAGTTTGTTTATCGTCATTTTTATCATATAGACTTTTATATTTTGTTAGGATTTTTTTGACATCTTCTTTTTCAATTTTTTCATCAAACGCAAATGCAACACCTATATTTTCAGTCAAATCAAAAAACATATAATCGTAAAGTTCTTTTATCTCACTCCATTTGGCAATGTCTTTTCGGGGATTGTTGCCTAGACGATCAATATCAAAAAGACTGATGCAAAAATCTTTTTTGTTTTGCAAAATCTCGGCAAATTTATAGTCAAACTCTTTTGCCCAAGTAAGAGAATACTCATAAATCTTTTCGCTAGAAAACTTGCTTATGACTTGCTTAGAGCAGTCGTCTAACTTTTGAAAATCGAACATAGGATTGTTTGAACCGATTTTTTCCATACTGAAAGGAAAATCATACATTGAAAGAAAAGGGTTTTGCTTTCGCCAATCTTCAAAATTGCTGTTGATAAGATTTAACAAATATTCCATTACGCTTTGCACAGGATAGCCTTGTTCAATAAAATATCTGGCATCCGCTTCCTTATCTTTTCTCTTGCTGAGTTTGCGTTTGTTGCCTTCTTCATCCAGTTTGCAAACTACGGGAGTGTGGGCATATTTTGGAGGAGAGAGTTCAAATGCATCGAAAAGTTCTAAGTGGGAAGAGAGTGAAGGATACCATTCTTCACCCCGAACCACAACAGTTGTGCCCATAAGCGTATCATCCACTACGTGCGCAAGTGAATAGGGCGGAGAAAAATTGCTTTTTAAAACAACAATATCTTTGGTGTTTTCGCGCACTTCTCTTTCGCCTTTAATCTCGTCGATAAATTTAAAGGTTTTTTCTTCATTACCCTTAGATTTTAGTCGGATGGCGAAGGGAAGATTCTGTGCAAGATAATCTTCTATTTCTATCAAACTTAGGTTTCTGCACGGGTCTTTGGTAGCAATGTCAAATTCGTTTTCAAGCTCTTCGGCACGGCGTTTCAAAACATCTTCTTTATCGTGAGATTTCTGGCAAAAACAGGGATAGCCTCTGCCCTTTTCCACAAGATATTTGGCAAAAGCTATATAAATTTCTTGCCTGTTACTTTGAATATAATCGCCATATTCGCCAACCTGCGGCTTGTTGCTACCGGCATAACCCTCGTCGGGACGAAGACCAAAATAGGAGAGCATATCATAGGCAATGTCGCCTGCTTGCTCCACTTCCCGTTTGCTGTCGGTGTCTTCCAGACGCATATAATAGATGCCACCAGAGTGGTGGGCAATGAGCTTGTCTATAAAAGCTCCATAGACGGAGCCGATGTGCAGATAGCCTGTTGGGCTGGGGGCAATACGCGTCACTTCGGCGCCGGATGGAAGTTGCCTCTTTTTATTTTCTGCAAGATATTCTTTTGCTGTTTTCTTTACGTTTGGAAAAAGCAGGTTTGCCAGTTTTATAAAGTCCATTTTCTTTCCCCCTTTAAATATTAAGATTAAGAAGCGTTATCGACATTGAAAGACCATCTGTGAAAGCACGATATCTTCCTGTTAAAAATTGTTGAATGAGCAGTATTCTCGACTTTTCAAACGTTGAAGCATTTTTCAGATAAGAAGAACGGCTGGGAGCAGAAAGATACTCTTTTAAATTTACTTTGGTCGCGCAAGAAATAAAGATGTCATATTCGTTGTCGTATGCTTTTTTAAGGCTAAGCATATTATTAAGCCGTTCCGATAACGAAGTTTTGTTTGAAGAAGAAGTATATTGAGTTATATTTCCGTTTACCTTTAAAGCATCTAGCAGGCTCGATACTGACACAATGAAAGGCCGTAATTCATCGGTGGCATAAAGCCAGTTTTCCACGGCGCCTTCGCCCTCGTCCACAAGATAATTTTTGAGTTCATAAACGTAACTTACTTTGGAAAGAGAGTATAGTTGTCCCCACAAAACGGTGCTGACCGAAGCGCTGTTTATAGCGTCGGCAGTGAAATTCGGCAGATAAAATTTGTTAAGATAAAAGACAGAAAAGGAATCTGTCAATGAATAAAGTGCATCAATCAGATAAAAGTACTCGCAGACTAACTCGTTATAAAGCAAATAACCATCAGAATTTTCATACACACTTTTCACTTTTTCAAGCGATTTTAGCCGAATTAGCACTTGCGAAAATTTGTCATAAACGATGTTTAACTGCTCCTTTGAAAAAGAAGATAGCGCAAGGTCAAAATCATTCTGTCTGGCAGCCAGAGAAAACACCGCACCCGAGGCATAATCTATAAAATTGTCTAAAATCTTAGGAAAAATTTGATACTTATCATCGGCGGCAACCTCTGCCTGCACAACCGACGGCGAAATGGGGAGATAAAAATGACCTTGCGAATTGCAATAAGTTTGTGCAATTGTGGCATAGACACTTTTTACATCAGCTTTGGAACGATTGTTATCG
>CAZJEU010000112.1:0-2553 GCA_964545115.1 uncultured Christensenella sp.
AATAAAACATTAGGCTGTCGCATCTTAGGATATTGCGAAGTTGCTTCTCAAAAAACGCGCGACAATCTCGAAGATAGATATTATAACAATGTTCAAGTTAACAACTTATCTACATCATTCAGTAAAAAATCAAAAGAAAAAGAATTACTGAATATCAAACAATATAACATAAGCTTTAATATGGGAACAATAAGGCGTGGCTATATGGAATTAAAGGGACAAATTGCAAAAAAGATTATTAAAGATATTGATAATCTTAATCAAAAATTTTGTTAATAATTATCAGCACTTTTTTAAACTCTTGAAAAACACAACTTTAATTAAATATAATTGTTGTAACTATTTTTCATCTAATTTTTCATCTAAACCATTTTACCTTTTAAAATTTACAATAGTCTTTCTCGATTACTTTTTACAATAAAAATTTTAAAACTTCAAAGAAGTTTCTTCTTTTTTGGAACAAAAAAACTTGAAGTATCCACGCCTTCCAGTTTTAACAATTGAACTTTATTTTTCAATCCGCTGGCATAACCAGTCAGGTTTCCATCCGCCCCCACAATTCTATGACAAGGAATTATAATTGAAATAGGGTTGCGCCCAATCGCGCCGCCCACCGCTTGCCCCGACATTCTTTCTCTCTTCATCCAAGCAGCAACTTTTTTCGCAATCTCTTTATAAGTCGTCGTTTTCCCATAAGGAACTTCTCTTAAAAACTCCCAAATCTTTCTTTGAAAATCACTTCCCTTAGGAGCCAAAGACAATGATTTTATGCCCGGATTCTTCCCCAAAAAATAGTCATTCAACCATTTCTTTGTTTCAAAAAATATCTTCAAATCTTGTTTCTCCACAAAATTCTCTTTCGTTTTCCCACCAAAATATTTCTGCCCCTCAACCCATAATCCCACTAAATTTTCACCGTCACTCGCCAGCATCAACTGCTCAATTGGCGACGAATAATTGCTAAAATAAATCATCTTTTTCCCCTTTCATAACATCTTTTCTGCAACAAATTTCTTACTTAA
This sequence comes from uncultured Christensenella sp., assembly GCA_964545115.1. GTDB lineage: Bacteria > Bacillota > Clostridia > Christensenellales > UBA1242 > UBA7862. Next base: position 1,023 of record CAZJEU010000112.1, read on the forward strand.
TTCTTACAATAAAATACTAGACCTTTTCTTATTATTTTCTATTATATACTTATTTACACAAATTTAAAATCTCTTTTAAAATTTTAAAAAAGGAGCACATCAAAATTATGTCTTTAAAACAATCAACCTTGAAGTATACTTTACGCACGCAAGCAAAAACTATTCCTATGAAGATTTTCACCATCGGGCATTCCACCCGAAGCATTGTCGAATTTATAGATTTGTTGAAAGAAAACAGCATAAAAATGCTCGTTGATGTCCGTTCTCATCCGGGAAGCAGATACGTTCCCTGCTTCAATAAAGAAAATCTGGAAATAATTTTGAAATATAACAACATCGAATATTGTCATCTAACCATTCTGGGCGGCAGAAAAAAAAGTTACGACAATTCCCACTATTCGCTTGTCAATGGCTGGAAAAACGCTTCCTTTTTGAACTATGCTTCCTACACCCTAACTCCTGAATACGAAAAAGGAATTCAACAACTGCTAGCCATCGCCTCTCACAAAAATACCGCCATAATGTGCGCCGAGAGTGTGCCTTGGCGCTGCCACCGACTGCTCATTTCCAACACTCTTTTCGCAAAAAACATCGAAGTCCACCACATCATGAACTCCCACACCACCATAAAACACGAGTTAAACAAATACGGCGCCTTCGCCGTCATCAAAAACAATAAAGTTCTCTATCCCGCCACTGAAACCTAAAAATTATATTTTTTACGAAAGACTAAGACTGGTAATATTTCTCTCTTTTTTATCTATAATAAAACAGTTAAACGCTTTTTTTACTCCTATAAAAAACAAATTATAATGAAAAATCTCTGCATCGATTCCACTTTCCATTGCCAAATTCAACATATGTTATGGTGACAATTCTTATCTTTAAAAACATTATTATCACATAAAGTTTGCAAGGTTATGTTTTATTATTCATCTTCAAAACGACAAAATTTCACACAAAATAAAGCAATAGAATTTCAACTTTTTCGAAAAAAAAGTCTATCTACAATGGCAAATCTTTTTTCTTAAAGACGATTATGCTGGAAATATAACCTGTCACTCCGACCTCAAACAGTGCCAAAAACGGCAATAAAAACCCGCTTCCCGCACGAATATTTTCTATGTTAAACAAAGAATTTAAAGTAAAATATTTCAGAAAATCAAGCGAATCGTCTGCCTGTGACAGCACACTCAACACCCAAAAAAGCAGCGGGAACCCTGCCCCAACAGCAAAAGAATTTTTGGAAAGGTTAAAAAGTGACGAAGCAAAAAACGAGATGCCGCTCAGTGCAAAAAATAATAGAAACAACCCTAAGTTCAAGAAAATAAACGACGACAATTGAAAGTCTTCCTGTCCATCCATCACAAGCGACTGCGCCGCCATCGCTTGATTTATCGCCTGAACAAACTCTGCTTCACTCATTTCCGAAGCCTCCAATGCCGCAGCAAGAGCAAGAGGATTTTCTTTAATCAATCTCAGCTTCACCGCCAAATCAGCCACGTCCATTTCCAACACTTCTGCCGCCGCC
>CAZJEU010000113.1:0-2553 GCA_964545115.1 uncultured Christensenella sp.
AGAATTGTAGTTCTTATAAAGTGTATTTACGGCAGATTTAAGTTCGCCAAGTCTAAAAAAGGCGCCGTCTGAACCTTCAATTTCTTCGGATGAAACAGAGTTTTGAAAAGCAGTCCGAGTGATTCTTACCATCTCTAAATCATTCATTAAACTTCCCTTAAAATCTGCAAAACTGGATATGAATTCATTTATATCGGATATAATGATGTTTAAATTGTTATCATATTCATCTTTTGCAAACAGAAAAGAAGTGCGAGCTGCCTCAACACTTTCGGTTGATAAATTTACTTGACTCAGCGTGTCAATCTTTTCAGTCGGAGAAAAAACTTTTGGACAAACGGTTAGAGTGAGAATTAAAAGTGCAGACATCACAAAAATGCCAGCGCCAGAGAATATCTTTTTTAATTCGCCTTTGAAAAGTCTGAAAATGCCATTCATTTCTTTCTCCTTTTAAAAAGAAAGGTATGCTTTTTTTGAGTGCTTAATTCATCCAAACTTTTTATTGTTTTTTTATTGATTGTTTCTAAAAAGACGTCTTCTAAGGTCTGTTTTATAGCAGAAATGGAATAAATATTGATGCCGTTTGTGACCAAAAGAGAAGTCAGTTGAGGGACATTGTCAGGAGGCAATTCGAGAGTGATGGTGTTCTTTAAAATTTGGCAAGATACATTTTTGAAATGACTCAAAATAAGTCTTCCGGCAAAATTTGGGAAATTTACTTTTATGCTCACTTTTTCTTTTTCTTCTTTAAGTTGGTTTATTTTATAGGTTTTTTCGAGATTTCCATCGTTTAAAATGGCGATTGTGTTGCACATCAATTCCATTTCGGCAAGATTATGACTAGAAATCAAGATTGCAATTTGTTCCTTTAATGCGATTTGTTTTAAAAATTTTCTCATTTGAACGATGCCTTCGGGGTCCAATCCGTTTGTTGGTTCGTCTAAAATCAGTAGTTTTGGTCGGTGTAAAATTGCCTGAGCGATGCCAAGCCGTTGTTTCATTCCCAGAGAATAAGTTCGGACTTTTGCTTTGATTTTATCTTGCAAACGGACGGTTTCAACCACCTGTTCAATTCGCGTTTTGGGTATATTTTTGTAAAGGGAAGCATAATATTCAAGATTTTCTTGACCGCTGAAATTTTCGTATAATTGAGGAAAGTCGATGATGCCACCGACATTTAAAAGAGCTTTTTCCAAATGTTTTTTTAACGACTTTTCGCAAATAAAAACTTCTCCTTTATCCATTTTGCAAAGGCCAGTTATCATTTTTAATGCAGTTGTTTTGCCTGCACCGTTAGCCCCTAAGAGACCAAAAATTTCGCCTTCCGATATATGAAAAGAAAGGTCACGAACAACAGTTTTTTCACTGTAATTTTTAGTCAGATTATTGACTTTTAAGACAACGGCGCTCAATGAAAACCCCTTTTAACTGTTAAAATATTTTTGTTTCAAAAGAAAAGAATAGAATAGGTAGGAGATGATTATGTTCGAAGAAAGGATGACGGGAAGCAGCCAAAATGCCATATATTCAATTTGTGTTAAACCTTGCATCCCAAGCGACAGACAAACGCCGAACGTGACGACACAGATGATAATGAATGCAAGCAGTCGCAGAGTTAAGCCTTTTTTAAAGTCAATTTTCATAACCACAAGTTTATATCGGTCGAACAGATTTTCCAAAGTGGGGACTATAAAAATACTGATGGCTAAAGCGCCGCTCAAAAAGAAAAGTAGCAGTTGACTGCGGATTATATTTCCGGCGTTTTTTAAAAAAATGTAAGTAAAAACTATTTCGAAAATCATCAAAAGGGAAGTCAGCCATGATGCCACCATATGGAGTTTGTTTTTATCAGTATAAATTTTAGATTTTTTTGTGTTGTGAACAGGATTATGCGTTCTAATTTTTATCCCTTGCAGGTGAAACAAATTGCTGAGAGTTTCGATATCTCCATCATCGATGTCGCCTTCTGAGCTGGATTGAACAAACTGGTCAATTTCGCTTTGTGGCTCATCTTTCTTTTGGATATTTTGCACTTTTGTCTGAGGGAAAATTTCTTTAAATGATATAAATTTATTTTGTTCATAAGGGTCCATTTTTTTCGAATTTTTAAACAATTCGCCAATGACAGAACGATAGTCATTTGTTTCGAAAATAACGTTTTCCAGTGGGGAAGGAGCCCTTTCGATTTTAATTTTTTCCTGTTCATTTTTTTCCTGTTCAGATATTTTATTTTGCAAATCGATTGATTCGGTTGATGGAGAATTTTCTTTATTTTCAGGTGTTGTTTGAGTTTTACTTTCATTAGATAGTTGAAGGGAAATATCATTTTCTTCGATAAGTTCGGTTATATTAAAGTCGCTTTCTGAAACTTTTTCAGAAAGGCTTTCGACTGAGATTTCTCTTTCGATAGGCATTTTTTTTATAAAAGAATTGTTTTTTTCAACAGATTCTTTCAGTGTTTCCAGACTTACTTTTTAGCGTTGTTCAGAGAGAGTTTCACTCTCTTTTTGTGGTTCTATATCTGCCTGATTATTGTCATATTTTTCATATTTG
>CAZJEU010000114.1:0-2550 GCA_964545115.1 uncultured Christensenella sp.
ATTTCCTTAATAGTTTTATTTTATATTTTTTTGGCATCGTTTTTTGTGTTTTTGATGTTTTTTTGCCTGTTTAATCTCGGTTTTTTGAACAATTTTTCTTCAATTGCGCTTGATAATGACAAGTTGCAATATCAAAATGCTAAAATTGACGTCTATGATAATAGTGAGAAATTGCTTGTAACAGACATCAATGAGCACAAAAACATTGATATTTCCGAAATTCCGCAAAGTGTCGTTGATGCTTTTGTGAGCGTGGAAGATAAAAATTTTTATCAGCATGACGGAGTCAATTACAAGCGAATGGCTGTGGCAACATTTAAAAATATTTTTGCTATGAAGGTTGTTCAAGGGGCGTCAACCATTACGCAACAGTTGATTAAAAACACTCATTTGACAGGTGAAAAAACTTTTAAAAGAAAATTGAATGAATTGCTTCTTGCAAAAAAATTGGAGAAAAGTTTGAGTAAAAATGAGATTATGACGGCTTATCTCAACGCTATCTATTTTGGCAACGGCGCATTTGGCATCAATCAGGCATCACAAAGATATTTTTCCAAAGATGCATCAAAACTTACTCTTGGCGAATCGGCAATGTTGGCAGGAGTGATAAAATCCCCCAAAAGATTTTCGCCCATTTCCAACAAAGAAGCTTGTATTAAAAGACGAAATTTAGTGCTTAAAGAAATGCTAAAAGACAAAAAAATAACAACTGAGCAATTTGAAAAGGCTAAAAACGAAGATATCACTTTAAATTTGAATAAAAATTTTCTTGGTGATAATGCTTATTACAATCAGTGTGTGGACGAAGCATGCAAACTTTTGAACATTGGCGAAAAAGACTTCTTGTTGAAAAAGTATAAAATATATTGCTATTTGGACGCTCAAATTCAAGAGAAAATTAAGAAAGAATTTGAAAATTTGCAAGAACTTTCAAAGTCTTCCGAAAGTGATGGAGCTGCAATTTTAATTGACAACAAAACTGGGGGAATAAAAGCCTTTTTTGGCAAGAGTGATTATGACCTTTTGAATATCTCTCGGCAGCCGGGCTCGGTTTTAAAACCTATAATTGCTTTTGCTCCGGCGATAGAAAAGGGCATTATCTCTCCGATTACACCCATTTTGGATGAAAAATTTGAGATAAATGGCTATTCTCCTAAAAATTATAAAAATAATTATCATGGTTGGGTCAGTGCAAAAAGTTCGCTAGCAAATTCATACAATGTTCCTGCTGTCAAAATTCTTCAATATATTGGCATCGAAAATGCTAAAAGTTTCGCTCAGAAAATGGGAGTGAGTTTTCATAAGTTTGACACGGGTTATTCCCTTGCATTGGGCGGAATGACGAAAGGGGTGGGAATAAAAAATATTGCAAATTGCTATCAAGCTTTCGGCAATAAAGGAAAATTTATTGAAGCAAAATTTGTGAAAAGCATTCAGACAAATGACGGAAAAATAATTTATAAAAATGATGAAACCAATCAAGCCGTGATGAAAGATTCCACGGCATATCTGCTGACCGATATGCTTAAAGAAAGCGTAAAAAATGGCACTTGCAGGCGACTAAATGACGTAAATGGAGAGATAGCCTCTAAAACTGGGACTGTCGCCAGCTCAGGAGATAAGAGTGGGAACAGTGATGTTTGGAACGTGTCCTACACTCCTGACATTACTCTTTGTGTTTGGTTCGGCGCCACCAAAACTTCTGCTCTTGACAACTCGGTCACGGGGGCAAACGGACCAACGGTTATGGCAAGAAATATTTACAAAAAGATTGGATTAAAAAACAAAAATTTTGCTCAACCTTCCACCGTTCAAGTTGCGGAAATAAGCGAAATGGAATATTTGGAAAATAGGAGAATTCTTTTATCAAACCAAAATTGCCCCGACAGATTTAAAATGAAAGCACTTTTTGCAACCACCAATCTTCCCAAAGAAAGTTCTTCTATGTTTGATGATATTGAAGACTTCTTTATTGAAGTTAAAACGACGGAAGATGGCAAAGTTAATATTTCACTAGATGCAAAAAAACATTTGATATATGATGTTTTTAGACAGAGCGAAGACTCTACCGTGCTCATCGGTACCATTAAAAATAAACAAGAAAAAATCGAACTTAGTGACGATAAAATTGGCAGAGGTAATTTTTATACTTATTATGCTACGGCAAAATATGAAGATGAGAAATATAACAAAAAAACTAAACGAAGCAACGAAGTAAAAATCTTTTTGGCACAGAAAAGAGACGTTCCATGGCCAAAAAGTGGACTTATTAGTTTGCATAGTAGTATTTCTTAAAGCTTAAAGAAGATCCTTTTCTTTCATTTCCAGCACTTCATCATCGTCAGAGGCAAGTGATAAAATCTCTTTTGTTTCACTTTCTGTAAATTCAAAAGATGAAGTATCTTCTTGCTCGCGTTGCAAATTCTCTTCCGTTCTCTCAGTTTCGTTATCTTCTTCCCTTTCTTCCTGCTCGGCATTATCACTTTTTTCCATCGTAATTTCCGTGCTGCCGTAGAGCTGCTCTTCCACTTCTTTATGTAAGATTGCAAT
>CAZJEU010000115.1:0-2424 GCA_964545115.1 uncultured Christensenella sp.
AAGAAGCATTCCGATGGACAAAAAGGAATCGGCCAGATTGAAGGTGGGAAAAGTGTGCCAGAACTCGAAAAAAATGAAATCGCGCACTCCGCCGAGAAAAATTCGGTCTGAAAAATTGCCAAGGGCGCCGCCAACGATGAACGCAAAAGAAAGAACATACAAAGGATGGGTTTGTCGAAAATGCCTTTCTACGAACACTGCTCCTGCAAGAAAAAAAAGAGTGATGATGATGAGAAAAGGAAGGCTGTCCGCAAGAATGCCCCATGCACCGCCTGTATTGAGAGTGGAAAGGGCGCGCACGCCAATGACAGTCGGCAGGACGGTGAAACTTTCGCCAAAAAAGGCAAGTTTGGTGAGAAGGTCTAATGCGACGACCAAAGCGATGAGAACAATTTTAAAAATTAAACTTTTTTGAAACTTTGTCATTTAAAAAATTATACAATAAAAAAGGATAAAAGCAAAGAGTTTGAGGAAAAGACGGTGAAGCGGTTTTGGTTTGATAAAAAAAGAACCGCTTTCCGGCGGTCGCTTTGGATGATAATTATTTGGTTTGGGTCATTATATTAACTCCTTCGGGCGCCATAAGAAAAAGGTCGCCTTGAAGCCTTTTGATGCTGCCTTTGAGAGCATAGACCGCGCCACTGACAAATTGTAAAATTTTGTCGGCATCGGCACTTTTGAGTTGCCCAAGGTTGACGATGCAGGCTTCCTTGCGTCTGAGACATTCGACAAGAATTTTAATATCGTTGTTGTCTTTGGGGGCATAAATTATTAGGTTGCGCCCGACGATGCCGGGAAAATTGGGGAGTGTTTTGGCGATGTCGGTGGGAGTTTTGAACTCTCCGACAGAAAAGGAATTGGCTAGACCGTTGTCAAAATTGCTGTATTTATCGTTTGTTTCTTGCTTCATACTTCCCTCTTTGGCTTGTTTCTTAGGTTTTTTGTCGCCTTCGAACCCCATACCTTTGAAAATTGAACTGAACAACCCCATAAGGACCTTCCTTTATTTGCTTATGTAATTATTTTAGCATAATTTTCTTTATTGGCAAATATTTTGGCAGAAAATGTTTTGTTAGGCGCTTTATTCCACTCCGATAAACTCGCGAAGCAAACTTTCTTGTGGCACAAATTGTTTGGAAACGGTGGCACAAAGGCGGAATTTGCCCAGAAACATTGCGATTTCGGGAAGATTACGCAATTTTTCGAACTGGGAACTGAGAAGGTCTTTGTATAAAAGTGGTTCGTAAGAATGGGTGGTGTTTAGAAAAAAGTCTGCCATAGGCTTAAAGGGGCGGATGTTTTTGTCTTCGCCGATGCACACTTCTTTCCACAGGTTCAGCGTTTGGGCAACGGGGGTGCTGCGGTCGCGTTCATCCCGCACAATTCGGCGCAACAAGCGCAACTGGCGGGCGTGAAAAAGTTTTTTGCGTTTGAAAATAAAGTCGGTGTTGCAATGGACATATATTCTATATATTTTTCCAACATTCAATCCTTCAATTATTTTAGGATTTAGCGCATGAAGACCTTCCATTATCAGCACTTCGTGAGGGGCAAATTTACGAAAAATCCATTCCTTTTTGCGACGATGAGTTATAAAATCATATTGTGGAGTGAAGGTTTCTCCCTTGGTTAAAATTTCGCCAAGACTTTTTCTGATGGTGGAAACGTCGATGGCAACGATGCTTTCAATGTCGGCAAAGCCGTCGCCACGCAAAGGGACAGCAGCAAGATCGAAGAAAAACTCGTCCATATTTAGAATGAGAGAGTTGACGCCGATTTTTTTGAGTTCGTCATAAATTTTGCCGGCGGTGGTGGTCTTCCCTGCGGAGGAAGGGCCGCTGACAAGCACAATTTTTTTGTCGCTTTCTTTAATTTGCCGAGCGATTTCCTGAACGTTGTCCAGATACGCTTTTTCGCATTTGTCGATTAGTCGATAGACGTTTTCGCTGGCTTCTCTGTTTATTTTTTCGATATCTACTTCAATTCGTTTAGTGTTCACGTTGCCTCCAAAAAAGTTTTAGGGGAAATTTAAAATTTTAGGTGAAAAGTTTAAAAAGTTTGGTGAGAAAGTTAACGGTAATATATTTTTTTAATGATTGATTTGACTTGTTCGACATTTTGCTTTTTAGAAGCGATGAGCAGGTTTTTAATATCTTCGTCTGTCATTTCGCTTTCGTCAGGGGCTGCCTTTTTGATAAGTGCACACCAGTCTTTTATGCACTGATTGTTCAAAAGGATTGTCATTTGCACAAAGTCGTCTTGGGCAAAGAAATTTTTGAAATAAAACGTCCACTTTTCGCTGGGAATTTTCTCAAAAATTTTGGTTGCTAGTTGCCGAGAATCGTTTATATAGCCATTTTCGTTGCCCAGATAAGTAACAAGCGATGGGGTGATGACACTGCGCAGAAAATAGTTGGGGAAAAA
>CAZJEU010000116.1:0-2410 GCA_964545115.1 uncultured Christensenella sp.
CCGATTGTCACCAATCGAGCGGTGGTCTCTTACACCACCTTTCCACCATCACCGCAAAATTGCGGCAGTTTATTTCTGTTGCACTATCCCTGAAGTTGCCTTCGCTGGTAATTAGCCAGCACTCTGTTCTGTGAAGCCCGGACTTTCCTCACTTTGAGCCTTACACTCAAACTGCGACCACACATACACCTGATGTTCTGCATTTTAGCAATAAATCCCCGAAAAGTCAACACCCACGACGCATTTACATTTTTTGGACAAATCTACTCAAAGAACTTTTCATTCTTAGTTTTTTCTCTAATCAAGTCTATCGACTTCTTTTCAAGGCGGGAAATATAACTGCGTGAAATGTTTAACTTTTTGGCAATTTCGCGCTGAGTATAAGCAGGAGTATTGCCCAACCCATAACGCATTTTCATAATCTCATATTCACGTTGACTAAGAGATTTTTTGATAATATCCATAAATTTTTCAGCCAAAAGAGAGTTTTCCACGCTTTCTTGCAAGTCAAACTCGGCATTGGGGATGACATCTTGCAAAGTGATGTCGCTTCCTTCTTTGTCTTTGCCCAGACTTTCCCCTAGCGAAAGCACCGACAGATGCTTTTTGTTGCTTCTAAGCAGCATCAAAATTTCGTTTTCAATGCACCGCGCCGCATAGGTGGAAAACTGCGTGTTTTTGCCGTCTTGATATGTATTCACTGCTTTAATAAGCCCGATTGACCCCACCGAAATCAAATCATCACTCTCGGCAGAACCCGAATATTTCTTCACAATGTGCACCACTAGTCGCAAGTTGTGGGAAATGAGTTTATCTTTCGCCACCTTGTCGCCCTTTCTGAATGCTGCGAAAAACTCTTTTTCCTGCTTTGCCGATAGCGGCTTAGGAAAGTTTGACGCATTGTTCACATAGGCGGAAAAGAGCATAATTCTATTTATAAAAGCAATGAAACTCTCAACAATCATCTTTCACCTCTTATTGTGTAAATATATGATGAAAAATGGAAAAAATTGACAGCGCCCCTCCATCTTTAAAAAAGACGCAAGATTGCAAAGGAAGACATTCTCTTAGTTGCTAAAACTTTTTTAAGGTGTTAATATATTTTATATGGAAACTCTCTCTCCTTTTGAAAAAAACAAACCGCTTAGCGAGCGGATGCGTCCTCAAACCCTTAACGACTTTGTCGGGCAAAAGCACATCGTGTCCGCCGACTCTTTGCTGGACAGAGCCATCCGTGCCGGAGTGCTGGGCAGTTGCATTTTTTATGGCCCTCCGGGAACGGGGAAGTCCACTCTGGCGCACATAATCGCCCGTTCCTGCCAAGGCATAATGCAACAGTTAAACGCCGTTTCCAGCGGTGTCGCCGAAGCAAAAGCCATTATAGAAAAAGCCAAAGGCGACTTTGAACTTTTCGGCAAACGCACCTATCTGTTTTTGGACGAATGCCACCGTTGGAGCAAAGCACAGAGCGACTGTGTGTTGTCTGCAATGGAACAAGGGCACATCATTTTCATTGGCTCCACCACCGAAAACCCTTATTCAAATATGACGCGCGCCATCGTTTCTCGTTGTCGAGTGTTCGAATTTCTGCCCATAAACACCAAGGATATCGTCACTTTGTTGACTCGTGCTCTTTCGGACAAAGAGCGTGGGCTAGGGATGCTAAAAGTGAAGGCAACCGACGATGCCCTTTCTCACCTTGCTTTTGCCGCTGGTGGCGACGTCCGTCAAGCGCTTAATGGGCTGGAACTTGCCGTGCGCACCACTCCCGCCAACGCCCAAAAAGTGATTGAAATTACCAAGGAAATCGCTTCTCACAGCATTGGAAGCACTTCGCTAAGCCTTGATTCCACAATGTTTTATGACTTGTTAAGCGCCTTTTGCAAAAGCATTCGTGGCAGTGATACCGACGCCGCACTCTACTATGCACACAGACTTTTAAGTGCCGGCTGCGACCCTAAAATTATCGCTCGTCGCCTTATCGTCCACACCAGCGAAGACATTGGAATGGCGGATTCAAACGCCCTGCTTCTTGCCACTGCCGCCCTCACCAGTTGCGAAAAAGTGGGGCCGCCCGAATGTTTCCTTACGCTTTCTCACGCCATAATTTATGCCTGCGAAGCGGAGAAGTCCAACTCTGTCTATGTGGCGATGACCTTGGCACAAAAAGACGTGCAGAATGCCAAGGACGATGCCGTGCCAAACAACCTTAAAAACCATCCTTCCATAAACGACGACAAAACGGCAGGCTATAAATATCCGCACGACTTCGGCGGTTATGTCGCCCAGCAATATCTGCCACCTTCGCTCAAAAACCGTGTCTATTATACCCCCGGCAACAACGGCAGAGAGAAAGAGTTGAAGCGCAAAAAATTTGCGAAAAATTAACTTTCGGTTTTAAAAACGACTT
>CAZJEU010000117.1:0-2408 GCA_964545115.1 uncultured Christensenella sp.
TTGATACCGTAATTAGAAAACTCAATGATTTAAAAGACAGAACAAAGGATACAACTATACAGAGATATATCAAAAATCTGATTTCTCTTGACAAGACAAAACTCTTTTCATTTTTTTTAAAAACTTCAATTGAAACAGGCTTTGATGAAATCATAGAGGAAATTAAAAACAAGATTCTTGAAAGATGTCTTCAAGAAAGATTTGTTATACCGATTTTTGAAAAACTATTTTCCAACTTTCAGGAGACAAAATACTTGGAAATAAAAAACCGTAAAAATTTTGAAATTAATTTTGATGACTTTAAGAGTAAATTTGGAAAGTGTTTTCAAATAGCTTTTCAGGAAAAACCTTTACCGAAAAGAGAAATGCCCATTTTGTTGCCAGAAGACCTTGAAAGTCAAATATTCATAAAACAATTAATTGATATTGGAGAGATTCAAAGTGGTTCTAAATATATTTCAGAATATACAACTCAAATGTTAAAAGCATTAAATCATTTCTCATTTTGGGTAGAAGGAAACTATGTGTTGCCTACGGATATGGACGATTTTAAGAGAAATAGTATTCAAATTTGGGCAAATGAATTTAAGTCAAAGTATCGACAAATTGAAAATAAAATAAGGTTAGGCACACCACTAAATGATTTGGAAGAAGATATTCAAACTTTAGGTATCGAGCTAATTGATTATTTGCGTAAACAAGATTTGTCGATACCAAGCTATCCACCGATAGGAGTAGAGTTTAGTAACGGACATTATTATGCACTATCTGACAAATTAGAAATCGGTTGGCATTTTGATTGGCTAAACAAATACAAAGAACAATGAAAGAAATTTATTACACATATAACAATGAAGCTATTGCAAGCTGTATTTTTTTATCAGTACTAAGCAAGGTTGATAAATTGGATCTTGCTCGTTCGTGCCTGATTTTACCACTTCTATTAGACGACCGAACAGTTAATTATTTAGTAAAAAATCAAGATCAAGATTTGAGTTTAGGACGGTTAGTAAAAGACCAACCTCGTTTGTTTGTTTCTTTTAATAAACGATATGTGTCATTATTACCAATAGCAATTAATGCCTTAATAATTTTAAGCAAAAGTAATCAAATTGTAATTGAAGATAAGATTATCAAAACCGATACATTCACATTTGACAATGCAAGTTTAGGGGAGCGATTTACTAAAATAGAAAATATTATCCCTAAATTTATTGACATGCTTGAAAGGCATCAAACACCAACATTATATAAAACTTTAAAAATCCAACTATGAAATTTGTACTTCACGAAATAAAGTTATGGTTCAAAAATTCCGATGCCGAACCTAAAAACTATTTATTTTTACCTGATAAAGTTAATGTTATTACAGGCGACTCAGGCACTGGGAAAACCAGTTTTTGGAATATTATAGATTATTGCCTTTTATCAGGAAAAGTGAACATTGCCAATACAATAATCGACAAAGTCTTATGGTTAAGAATTCGATTTTCTATCAATGATAAACAAATGTCTATTGTACGAAAAACCCCAGATAAAGGAGCAGTATCTTCAGAGGTTTTTTTTAATTTAGGTCTTTTCCCTGAATATCCTGAAAGCAACAAAAGCATTGCAGAAATCAAATCAATATTAGACAAAGAATTTGGTATCACAGATGATTTAAGATTTCCTTATGGTAAAGACTTAGGCGGTACATCTTTCAATCTTTCTTATCGTCATTTTTTGATTTTCAATTCCTTAACTGAAAACATAATTGGTACACAAGAAACATACTTTGATACAACATTCTTTGGAAAAGAGGAATACGAGAAAAATCTAAACCATATTTTCAATTTGGTAATTGGCGTAAATGATATGAGAAAAATTAAAGCCTCTGAAAGATTAAAAGAAATTGAAAAGGAAATTAGAAAAATACAAAGACAAGAAAGAGGAAATGAAAAAATAAATAAGAATTTTGAGAATGAAGTAAGAATACTTTTTGATAAATGTAAGAAAAAAAACTTTATAGAATATTCAGAACCTTTTGAAACGATCGATACAGCAATTCCTATCATTCAGGAAGTAATAGCAAATACTCAAAAAGTAGCACAAAATTCAAAGCTGTTTGAGGAATTAGATAATCTAAATAAAAGAAGAATTGCAATACGTAGTCAAATTAATGCTATTAGCCTATATCAAAAGGAATATGAAATTTATAAGAAGAATTTAGATAAATCTGCTGATAGTTTACAACCAATTAAATTTCTAAACAAGAAACTATCTGAACAATTGTTAGATTCATACGAAACAAGAACATTTGTAGAATCCTTAGAATCTTCTTTAAGGAATATTAAAGAAAATCTATCTAAGAAAAGGATTGAACCAATAAAAGTCACTGTCGATGCAGAAGAATTAAATAAACAATTAAA
>CAZJEU010000118.1:0-2380 GCA_964545115.1 uncultured Christensenella sp.
AAAATCAAAAACTGAAATTTTATTAGAAAAATACAATGAAGAAAAAGAAAGAAAGGCAAAATTAATACAAGAAAAAAAAATCATAAGAGAAAAAAAACAAGGAGAACTAAAAGAGATGATAGCTTCCCTTGAAAAAGATGTTCGAAAGTTACAACAATTAAAACCAAATTCAATAGATTTGAAAAATGCTCTACAATCTGCAACTAACAAATTAGAAAAAGTAATAGAATACAAAAAAAATTCTTTTAAAGGCAGTAACCAAAGAATAAAGGATGCACAAGAAAAAATTATGTTCATTAAAAGTAAAACAGTTTTAAAAAATTAACACCAGCCCGAACCGCTAACAAGGTATTGCCTCATTCTATGACAACCGAGCGAGCTAACATCAACGACAGTCAAAAGGCGAACCGAAAGATAAATTCTCACGAATTAATGAAAATAACAAATGAAATTCTACATGCTGTTATTCATTGCAACCACAGAGTCTTTTTTGAAAAAGCTTATAGAAAGCCCTTTGCCTAAAACAGAATTTTGAAACCATTTTTGAAACGCTAAAACAAAAGCAACGTTCTGCATTACCTTTTTGAGTGTTTAGAATCGGGCGAATCAAGCATTTATGAATATTCGGAAAAATAATCAAATCAATCTTTATATTATTTTCAGGCTATTGTTTTGTCGCAAATATTTACTAAATTTGCGACAAGATTAAAACATAAAAATGTCCAAAAGCATTGAAACACAAGTATTAGAAAAGATAAAGCGAAACCCAAGAGGTACGCTTTTCTTTGTGGATAGTTTCTCCAAGATTGCTAACACCAAAGCTACAAATAAAGCATTGGAGCGTTTGGCAAAGTCAGGCGAAATAGAACGCATTGCGCAAGGCATTTATGCTCGTCCTATTATTGACGATTATATAGGAAAAGTATTGCCAAGTATCGAAGAAATTGCAGTTGCTATTGCCAATAGAGATAGGGCGAAGATTATTCCGACAGGTAGTTATGCCATGTATAAATTAGGATTAACAACACAAGTGCCATTAAACATTGTTTTTTATTCTGACACTTCGGCACGAAAAATTAAAATCGGAAAACAAACTATTACATTTAAAAAAGCGAGCTCTAAAAACTTGGCTTTTGTTGGTGAAATCAGCACTTTGGCAATCCAGGCATTGCGGACAATCGGCAAAGACCAAGTAACAACCGAAGAAATAGAACAGATAAAGAATATTCTGAAAAACGAAAATCCAAAACATCTGCAACACGATTTACAATTAGCTCCTGTTTGGATTAGAAAAATACTAATTGATGATGAATAAGTTCACACATTTACAAGAATGGTTTCAGTTGTCAGATGAAACCAAAATCAGACTGTTTTCAGAAACAAGCCGACAAATTGGTCTGCCATCATCATCAGCTGCAGAAAAAGATTGGTGGGTAGTACATACATTAGCAATTATCTTTTCAATGGATTGTGCCAACGCCCTGATTTTTAAAGGTGGAACGTCATTGAGCAAAGGTTGGAATATAATACAACGATTTTCAGAAGATATTGACTTGGCTTTGGATAGAGAATTTCTTGGTTTTTCAGGCGAACTCACAAAAGGCGATATCAAAAAATTAAGACGTAAATCGTATCAATTTATCTCGGAAACTTTTACCGAAGAACTACAAAATAAATTTATAGAATTAGGCTTTAAAAATATAATTGTAAAACCTCGAGAAGTAGAAAATCACGACCAAGACCCTTTAATCATTGAAATCTATTACAACAAACTGACGGAAACAGACACATATTTAAAACCTGGTGTTTTAGTAGAAATTGGAAGCCGTTCATTGAAAGAGCCATTTACACAAAGGACTTTCGGAACATTTGTTTCTGAAATTTACAAAGATAACCCTTTTACCGACAGCCCTATTACTATTCCTGTTGTAAACCCAGAACGGACATTCTTGGAAAAGATATTTTTACTACACGAAGAATTCCAAAAACCGTCTGACAAAATACGAGTGGAACGATTAAGCCGCCATCTTTACGATATTGAAAAATTGAGTCAAACTGAATATGCTGAACTTGCATTGCAAGACTCTGAACTTTATAACATCATCGTAAGGCATCGCAGCAAGTTTACGGGCATTTCGGGTATTGACTATACAAAACATAATCCTGCAAACATCAAATTTATTCCACCCAACACAATCATCAAAAAGTGGGAAGACGACTATAACCAAATGAAAGACAGTATGATTTACGGACTAAAATTGGACTTTGATGAACTCATAAATCGTTTGACTGAATTACAAAAACGAATAAACGAAATATAAACAAAGAAAAACACGGCATAACAGGGGGCACAAGAGGGTAAGTTAAGTTCTACGACTGA
>CAZJEU010000119.1:0-2376 GCA_964545115.1 uncultured Christensenella sp.
TGACACCCCAAACTTTTCTCTCGTCTGAAAAATTGGAGCTTTCTATCTTTTAAAATATTCAAAATTTTAGTTGAAAAGTCGTCGTTATATATGTGAGCATTTGCGGCGGATTCGGTGTGAGTCAGTGCAAAGTTGAACTCTCGCGCAACCCTAGAAACATTTCTTACAATATCAAACCCTTGCAAAGTCAAACCATCAAAGCCACAAAAATAAAAAGCGGAATTTTTCACAAACTGACTGCTTTTGACCGCCTCACTCAAAAAATTTAGTTTGTCAAGAGCATCAAACAGCCCCTTTTTTCTTAAAAATTCAGCATATTTTCTGTAAACCAAAGCAATGTCAAAAAGCTTGTCTTCCAGCAATTTATTGCCATTTTTCACTTCCACTTCGTCAAAATTTACCTTGCAACTTTTAAACTGTGAAATGGTGCCAAAAATAACTTCGGCAAGGTCACTATCAAAATTTTTAGTAAAACATTTAAAATTTTCTTTTTCTTCTCGCAAAATCTTTTCAATTATCATACAACTTGCCGACTTTGAAAGAATGCTTTGACCGCGGTTAAGCCTGGCAAAAAGTCGTGATAAAGTAAGCACTTCAATGTCACAGGTGCTTTCAATTTCCAATGTTTCAAAAATCTTTTTTTCAATGTTGACAGTCATTCTATCAGGCACGACAAAGACAAGATGCCCCTTAGATGCACCTTTATTTTTGATGCTAAAAAGCATCTCTTCCAAAGCTTCGTCCGCCGTTCTTGCGGAAAAGATTGCTGTCATTGTGCCTTAATTTTACCAAAAAAAATGGAAAAATCAAAGGTAAATTATCATTTACTCTGCCCTGTTTTGTTCTCTTTTGTTTTTGGCACTCCACTTTCTCAGCAATCTGCAAATCTGTTGCTGCTGCATTTCTAGTTTCATCATAAGACTCTCCTTTTCTTCTCTTTCTTTTTTCAAATCCATCTGTGTTGCATTCAATTCAATCAAACACGACCGAAAGTTCTCACTCGCAGCATCACATTCTTCTTTCAGTTGCTGCGACGCTTCTTCTGCCGACTTTTTTACAATTTTTAACAACCCCATAAATAGAGCGTTAATCTCTTCTTCACTGATTTTTCTGCCATATCTTCCTTTAACTTTTGCAAAATTTATGATGTTTTCTTTAACATCTTTTTCACTCTCCACCAAAACCTCCTCTCTTCCTTTCAAGTGTTGCCCAAAAATTTTGCCTTTAAACGTCAAACATATTTTTGAAATCTTAATAATAAAATGATATAGATAAAGGAGAATAAAATGGAACTTTTTTTTCATCTAAAACCCTCTTTCGACTGCGTGATGCGGACTCGTGATATTTGCACCGAACTGCAAAAAAATAAAATTCTTTCTTTTTTAATAAACTCACCTTCGCCCGTGTTGGCACTGTCTTTCTATCCTTCCCAAACAGAAGAAAACTCGCTTAATTTTACCGTTTTAGTAAATTTAAAAACCAAGACTCTTGCTTCAAAAAATCCTAATGCAGACCTTATTCTCTTCCCAAACGACAATCTGCTTTTGACTGTGCGCGAGTTTTTTTTCGCAAACCAAAAACCTTTTAATGTCCAAACCAAAACTTTCACTTTCGGTGACACAAACCACACTTTTTTCTATCAAAAAAACAGCCCCTTTTCTCTTCGAATTGAAAATGCCAAACGAAAATTTCTTGAAGCTGAGTATCCTTGTCAAGTTCACGAGTTAGAGTTTAAAACTTCGACAAACAGTCTTTTTTGTTTTTGCAAAACGGCTCAAAAGACTTTTATCGTTTGCATTTTAAAATACAAAAATAACGCCTATTCGCTCACCACTTTGGAAGAAGTGGAACTTCTTGAAGAGAAAGACGGCACAATCACCACTCTCAAAAAAGCCAATGACATTCAAGGACATGCGTTCACGAAAACCTACACTTTTTCGCCCACACTCAGTGTGGAAACAGCTCTCGTTTATGGCGAGGACGAACCATCTAGCGTTGCAAAAAGAGAGATTGTTCCTTATGCCTTCTTTGATGCCGTCAAATGTAAAAACTTTGATATTGCCCGCAGTTTCCTTTGCGAAAAACTTTCAAAAAAACTCACCGACAAGCATTTAGAAAAGTTTTTCGGTGACTTTTTGTTTTCTCATCAACCGCTTTCGGAAAATTTGAGTGAGATTGCACTTATTTACAGTGAAAATCCCTTGCAAAAAACAGCAAAACTTTTCGATATCACTATGGACGAGAACGACAAAATTTCAAATATCACTGACCTATAACCAAAAATGTTTGTGAAAAAAAATAAATTGTAATATACAATAAACAGGAGAAAAAAATGTATTTTGACTATATTATAATGGGCATAATTCTTTTGCCGGG
>CAZJEU010000120.1:0-2368 GCA_964545115.1 uncultured Christensenella sp.
AGGAGTAAACTTATGGCTGAAAATAAATATTTTAATGGTGCAAAAGACAGAATTGAAACCGTGCGTTTAAGAACTTGGACTTTAACACTTGCCATAATTGTAACTCTGGTTTTCTATTTTCTTGTAACAGTAACTACAAAACAAACAATAAACCCCATTGATTTTGTGCTTTTAGTTGTTGTTCAAATTGTTATTAATAGCATTTATTTCCCAGACGGCGACTTATTTGGACAAAAAGACCCTACTTATATAGCAAATAGAGATGCATATAATGAAAGTGCTAACGAGATAAGTTTAAATAAAAAAATAGTGAGTTTAAGGGAATATTGCAAAGTCGAATTTGAAGAAAGAAAAAAAAGATACATTTTAACAGAATGTAGTGCCATTGGAATTGAACTTAATGAATATGAAACTTTAAAGGGATTAAGCGAAGAAGAAATAAAAAATTTAAAATCATATGAATTTACTCAAAAAGACAAAAAAACAAATGTTGTTATTTTCTCAAAATATAAACGCAAAAAACTTTATAACTTGCTCTTTAAAAAGTTGCCTGTTGAAAAGAACTATCCTGAAACAATTATGAGTGCCGTTGAAAATAATGGCAATCACGCAGTTAAAGATGGAAGTATTCAATATAAAAAGCACTTTTATATAAGAAAAGTTTTAATGGCAATAGTTATCGGTGGAATTTTTGCTTATATCAGTTATACGGTTAGAGATGGAATAGGAATTGCTGAAATCACAAGTATTTCAATGTATCTCACAACAATCTTTACAAACGCAGTTATGTCTTTTACTGGCGGGGAAACTTGCAGTAAAGTCTATAAAAATAACTTTTATATTGGTCTTACTAATTTTATTACTGGGTTTTTTGAATGGGAAAAAAAAGTATATAAAGAGAATGAATAAAATCATTCTTTTTTTAATTGTAAAAAAATGATAAAAATTGTTTGACTTTATTGAAAATAGTGTCTATAATCACATTGTAAACTAAATTTAAAAGGAGAAGAAAAATTATGAATAAAAATAAAAAGACATTTATATGTGAGATTTGTAAGTGTGTAACACCAAAAGAATATGAAAGTTACGAGAAAAATGTCTGTGAAGATTGTTTGCCAAACGGCGACACGCTCTGTAAAGGCGAGAAATAGGGTTTAAACGAGCATACATATATTTATTGGTAAATGGTATGGTTAGATAACAAAACCCGTTAGAAACGAAATTAGGGGGTATAAATGGAGTTAAAAAGTAAGTTTCTAAATAAAGAATACCTTGACATAAGAATTAAAGAGTTTGACGAAATTCACAACAAAGAATTTGAATATATTATTAAAGAAAGTAATAGGGCTTTATCTAAAAGCCTATATGTTGAATTTTGTCTTAATAATAATGGGTTTAGGTTTAAAGTAGCGACATTAAGAGTTAGCGACCATAGGCTTGAAAAATGTATACATACACAATTTATAATTAACCCGTTTAAAAACCTTACAAAGTCAAAAAGAAAAAATTTTGTTAGGATTGTTAATAATTTATTCAAAAAAGGCAGACAGAAGATGCTAGATGTTAAATTATATAACATATCAAAAGGAGGTTAAAATGGAACTTTATTATATTTATGATGTCAAATTAAAAACCATTTATGATTGTAGAGTAAACGACGGCAAAAAGAACATTCCAGCCAGTGTCGTTTTTTATAATTATGAAGAAGCAAAAAATTGGGCAAAAGACATAAGTAAAAAAAGTGAAATAAGAAAATTCGAAATCAAATACGAGGATTAACTTAAAAGGGGTTTTTATGGAACATAGTTTTGATACAGAAATAGCAAAAGAATATGGAATACAAGAAGCAATTTTACTTAAATTTATTTATTTTTGGGTTGAAAAAAATCGAGTAAATGAAAAACATTTTTATGATGATAAATATTGGACTTATAATAGTCTTAAAGCAATGGTTGAATTATTCCCATATCTCACTGAAAGGCAAATAAATTATGCTTTGAACAATTTAATTGATAAAGGACTGATAATTAAAGGAAATTATAATGAAAAACCATATGATAGAACACTTTGGTATTCAATAACTGCCTTTGGTTATGCCATTTTACAAAATTGTCAAATGCATTTTACAAAATTGTCAAATGGAATTGACAAAATTGTCACACCTATACCATTTAATTTACCAGTTAAAGAACCAGATAATAATATTTATAGTCTAGTAGTCGATTATCTTAATAAAAAAGCGGGGACTTCTTATAAGCAAAATACAAATAAAACACAAGCATTTATAAGAGCAAGAATTAACGAAGGGTTTACTTTTGAAGATTTTAAAAAAGTTATTGATACAAAGTGTAAGTCTTGGAAAGGAACA
>CAZJEU010000121.1:0-2320 GCA_964545115.1 uncultured Christensenella sp.
GAAAAGGCTTTAAAAGTATTCCACAATAAATGTTCTTTCCTGCGCTCTTCACTCACCTTAACATTTTTGCCAAGAATAACCGAAGACACTTGATTACCAAACAGAATTATCACTTTTGGTCTAACCAGTGCCATCTCTTTTTTAAACAATTCTAAATAATCTTTATAAATTTTATTGTCCAAATATCTTGCATCAACTTGTGTGCATTTCGCAAGATTGGTCACATAAGCTTTTTTTTTTGAAATTTCGTCATATACTTTTTCGCAAAAAGCAGGCGTCCATTCTTCTGCTTTCATTTGTTGAATTTGAGCGTTAAGGTCACTTGAAACAATCTTGATTTCAGCAAACAATTTCCAGATATTTTTCGTTCCCAACCACGGATAGCGAACGCCCTTCCAACTCTTGCTTGTTGCAATGTTTCTCCCTGTGGGATTCATAAAAACAAAGCAAAAGTCAGGCTCCTTTTCACACCCTCCACCATAAACGGAATTGAGTTCCTCAGCGCCATACTTTAATTGCAGTTCGTCAAATTGCATATGTAAAGACTTCATTTTTTTCTCCTAAGTAACTATATTAGTTTAACATATTTCCAATTTTTTCGCTAGTTTTCCGTTAGCTAAATTTTTAAAATTTTTTAAGTTGAAAGCAAAAACCCATTAAAAACAAAAAAATAAAAATAAAGTTTTTAAAACTTACTTACACAAAAACATTCTTTCATTTCCAAAAAAGATGACAAAAAGGCTAATTCGCAGTATAATATCCATAATAAAACTATTAAAAAGGACTTAATAAATGTTAGATATCAATTTTATTCTTGAAGAAACTGACTTAGTGAAAAAAACAATAAAAGATAAAAATATCTCTTGCGACTTAGACGCAGTCATTTCCGCGCATAAAAATCATAAAAAACTTGTATCTCAACTTGACGAGAACAACCGAAAAATAAATGAAAACACCCGTCTGGTCGTCAGCCAAAGAAAAGAAGGCAAATCAGCAGACCACCTTATCGAACGTGGCAAAACTCTTAAAGAAAAAGGCAAAGTCTTGGCCGAAGCCCTTTCTGCCGCCGCCGAGAAACTTGCTGAATTGTCCCTCACAGTCCCCAACATTATGGCAGAGGACACGCCTATCGCCACAGACGGAAATGGCAACGTCGAAGTGGAAAAATATCTTTTGCCCACCGTTTTTGATTTTCCTATCAAAAGTCACATCGAACTGGGCAAAGACCTTGACCTTATAGATATGGAACGGGCGTCCAAAGTCGCCGGAACCAAATTTTATTATTTGAAAAACCAACTTGTCACCCTTTCTCTCGCCCTCGAAATGTTCGCTGTACAAAAGTTAATTAGCAAAGGTTTCACCCCGCTTATAACCCCCGATATGGCAAAATCTCAAATTTTGCAAGGCTCTGGGTTCAATCCACGTGGTGCCGAAAGCAACACCTACAAACTTGAAGACCTAGACCTTAACCTCATCGCCACCAGCGAAATCACCATCGGCGGTTTTCACTCGGGCGAAACTCTCAAAGTCAGCGACCTTCCTCAAAAATATGTCGGGCTGAGCCACTGCTTTCGTCGTGAAGCCGGCGCCCCCGGCAAAAATGACGCAGGGCTCTATCGCGTCCATCAATTCAGCAAAGTGGAAATGTATCAGTTCACTACTGAAGAAGATGGAGAGCGAGCACTGCAAGAACTTCTCAGCATCGAAAAAGAAATCTTTTCTGACTTAAAAATTCCTTTTAGAGTGGTGCGAATTTGTTCAGGCGACATGGGCGCACCCGCGTTCAAAAAATATGATATCGAAGCATGGATGCCCGCCCGCGGAGAAAAGGGAGATTATGGAGAAGTCACTTCTGTGGGCAACTTCACCACATTTCAGTCCCGCCGATTAGGCATCACTTATATCGATAAAGCAGGAAAACGCCAATTTGTAAACACTCTAAACGGCACTGCTGTCGCACTCACCCGCACGCTTCTCGCTATAATGGAAAACTTCCAACAAAAAGATGGAAGTATTCTCATTCCCAAAGTGCTTGTGCCTTTTACTGGTTTCTCAAAAATCTCTAAAAAACAATAAAAACCACTTAAAAAGATGGCTAAAACCGTTAAAAAAGCATTTCAAGATAGTTGAAATCGTTAAAAAAACTTGTTCAAAAAGGGTATAAATCATTAAAAATTTTACTCAAAAAACACCTGAAAAACACTTCGAAAACACTTTAAAACAGTGCCAAAATCATTCAAAAAGCGGCATAAAACACACAAAAAATATTCAAAAAGCATTTAAAAATCAACCAAAAAGTGCCCAAAATTGGCTTAAAAAC
>CAZJEU010000122.1:0-2295 GCA_964545115.1 uncultured Christensenella sp.
ATTTTCCGAGGAGTCCAAAACGAAGGGGGAGTGGGAGGGGAAACAAAAAAATAGCGGTTAGCCTCTTTGAGGCGTGCCCGCGTTTTATTTTTTGTTGCCACCCCAGAAGCAAAGCTCGCGGCTTGATATCTATTCTATATATTCAAAGTCGATTTTGCCGATGCGGATGGTGTCGCCGTCTTGGACGCCTTTTTCTTTAAGGATGTCGATGATGCCGTCGTTTTTCAGACGCTTCCAGAAATAGGAAAGAGATTCGTAGTCGTTGACGATGATGCCTCTGGCAATGTTGTCGATGAAGCCGCCACCGACTTCAAACTCTCCTTTGGCGACCTTGTTAACAATTATTGCTGTTTTGTCGTTGTCGTCGAAACCAAATTCTTCAATATCGACGGGGACTTGCGCGGGAAGTTTGGACAGTTCCTTCCAGATGACTCGGACAAGCTCTTCAATATTTTCCCGACAAAGTGCGGAGACACAGACTATTTTGGCTGTTTTGCTGTTCAGTTTATATTTAAAGTCTTCCACTTTGGAAAAATCTCTTATTTTGTCTATTTTATTCAGCACTATAATTTGCGGTCGGGTGGAAAGTCTTTCGTTGAATTTGCGCAGTTCGCTGTTGATTATCTGATAATCATTAAAGGGGTCTCTGCCGTCCGTTTCGGCGATGTCGATGACGTGCACTAAGATGCGCGTGCGCTCGATATGTTTGAGAAAGTCGATGCCCAGACCTAGCCCTTCGCTGGCGCCTTCGATTATCCCCGGAATGTCCGCCACGACGAAACTGTGTTCATAATATTTAACTACGCCGAGATTGGGCGAAAGTGTGGTGAAATGATAGTTTGCAATTTTGGGACGGGCATTTGATATGACGGAAAGAAGGGTGCTTTTGCCGACATTGGGAAAACCGATGAGTCCGACGTCTGCAAGCGTTTTAAGTTCAAGCGTGACAGTTTTTTCACGTGCTACTTCGCCCGTTTGAGAGAAGTGGGGGGCTTGGCGAGTGGGAGTTTTGAAAAAAGCGTTGCCTTTGCCACCGCTGCCGCCACGCAACAGAACATATTCCCTGTCTTCATAAAAAAGGTCGGCGATGACTTTGCCCGATTGACTATCTTTGACGATGGTGCCAAGAGGAACGGCAATAATCATATCTTTGCCAGTTTTACCGTTTTTGTTTGCACTGCTACCCGGTTCGCCATTTGCGGCTTTGAAACGAGAGACATAGCGAAATGAAGAAAGATTGTTGAGTTCGCGTGTGGGGCGAAAAATTATGTTGCCCCCTTTGCCACCGTTGCCACCGTCGGGACCGCCTTTTGGAATGCCCTTTTCGCGGCGAAAAGATATGGCTCCTTTGCCACCGTCTCCCGGTTTGATAAAAATTTTAACGCTGTCTAGAAACATTTGTCTACCTTTGAGTTTATTATATATATTTTTTGAAAAAAGTAAAATTTATTTGGGTCGTTTTTCCACATTATCTTTGTAATAACTACACAAGTGGGTCAATTCGCATTCGCTGCATTTGGGATTTTGTGCCTTGCAGACATAGCGACCGAAAAGGACGAGCAGATGATGAAAAGTGCCCCAGAGAGGTTTGTCTATTTGTTTTTGGAGCAAAAGTTCGCATTCTAGCGGTGTTTTTGAAGGGGCGAGGGCAATGCGATTTGAAACACGAAACACATGCGTGTCGACGGCGATTGCTGGCTTGTCAAAACCAACAAAACTGACGACGTTGGCTGTTTTTCGACCGACGCCGGCAAGCGAAGTTAGGTCGGAATGTTTTGAAGGCACTTCTCCGTCAAAGCGGGTTATTAAGTCGTTTGAGAGAAGAAGCAGGTTTTTGGCTTTATTTTTGTAGAATCCGCAAGAATAGATGATTTTTTCGACGTCGGAAAGAGAGGCTTGCGAAAGCGCTTGTGGAGTGGGATATTTTTCGAACAAAGTTTTGGTGATTATATTCACTCTTTTGTCGGTGCAACGCGCGGACAAAACAACACTGACAAGCAGTTCAAAGTTGTTTTTGAAATTAAGTTCAGTTTTTGGTGAAGAAAAGCGTAGCATTAGGGCATCAAAAATCTCTGTTGTTCGTTTGTTCATATGCTAAGTTTAGCACACCTTTATTGAAAATTAAAGAAGTTTTACAATCTTTGGTATTTGTCGGAGCAGGCAAAAATGCCGGCAAAGGTGTTAAATTTGCGGCGGGCTAAAATCTCTCGGGCGGTGGCAAGGTCGGCGGATGAAACTTTCACGGAAATGCCACATGCCACTGAAAGCTGGCGCGGAGTATTTATAATCTCACTT
>CAZJEU010000123.1:0-2268 GCA_964545115.1 uncultured Christensenella sp.
ATTTCACTCTTTTCAAACACCGCTCTTGTTTCCACATTTTTCAAAAGAGTTCGATATCTTTCTTCGTGGTTTTTTTCCACTTCAGCCACCAGTCGAAACCTTTCGGCGAGTTCGTGGAAACCCTCTTTTCCAGCTGTTTTGGCAAAACTGTCATACATATCAACCCATTCATAATTCTCGCCTTCTGCCGCAGAGATTAAGTTATGAACGGTGTCCCCAATGCCATTTAATTCCTTAAACCAAAGTTTCGCATGCTCTTTTTCGTTGTCGGCAGTCCTGCCAAAAATGTCTGCAATTTGTTCAAAGCCTTCTTTTTTGGCGACGCTCTGAAAATAATTATATTTTGTTCTTGCCTGAGTTTCTCCGGCAAACGCAGCCCATAAATTTTTCTCGGTCTGGGTGCCTGCATATTTGTTTTTAACGCTTTTGTTTCCCATGTTTTCTCCTTTATATTTTCATAGATTTCATTATAACATAACTTGAAATTTTGGCAAAAGAAAAAAGAAAAGATTAAAGAAAACTTGAAGAGATTATTGATTAAGTTTCCTAAAAATCTTCACGCCTTTTGTGAATAAAAAGATAACAAAAAATGAGAGAATCAGAAAGTAAAGTGACGCAGAAAAAATTGCCACAAGATAAAGAGGTAAGGCTGCCACAAACAAAAGAACTGCGGGGAAAACTGCAAGCAAAAAACCTAAGACCATAGTGAGCATAGACGAAAGACTTTGCTTAACTACTTGAGTTTCGTTATTCCAATCAAACTTAGGCAGCCAAAGATTTATGACAAGTCCACCAAAGGACAAAGCTATATTTAAAATGATAGGAATAAAACAGATTGTGAAAAACTCCAAAACCGAAAAAGAGAAAACGAAAGTCAGAATGACAGATGATATAAGCAGGCAAGGTGATACGAGAAGAATGTTCAGCGCTGCTTTTGATAGAAAAACGACACGTTCATCCACTGGAGTCGTAGTTAGAATCCATAAATTTTTTCCTTCCAAAGAAAGAGATACACAACTGATGAAAGTCAACGCTGTGAAACTGCAAAAGATTATGCAAATTAAACCAGCTATTTCGTTTTGCGCAGAAGCAGCGACTCCAAGCATAGCGCCAATTTTATCAACTCCCACAAAAGCAATTATTATCCCGGTTGCGATAATAAACAAAGGTCCGATGATGGTGTTTACGACATAAGCTGGGGTGGTAAAATAATAGTTAATCTCTTTTTTTAAAAGTCCTTTAAAAACACTCGTTTTATTTCCAAAATTGAGAGCGGAATTCTTCGCAGAATAAGACGCAATGTTTTTGCCGAAAGAGAAATTAAACAAAACCATTCCTGAAATAAAAATTATAAAAATGATCAAGAACAATAATAGCCCGCTAGTAAAATTTTGGGTGGAAATGAAATTAAGAAGCAAATTTGCAAACGGTCTGTCGGCGAAAAAGTCTTCCATGGAGGTGAAGTTTACTGTTCCTAGCATAAAAGATTTTGTTAACAAAATGGCCATTATTGCCAAATATATAAAAACAGAGAACAGAGATTTTAAAACGCCTGCCGATTTGAAACGATTGAAAAGATGAGTGATAACGAAATCAATTATATAAGAAATACCGACGCTCAAAAGCGGCAAAAATAAAATGGCCGCAATTCCGCGCAAAGAGACAGCGATGGAGAAACGAGTGTAAATTTGATAAAAAACTATGTAGGGACCAAGAAGCAAAAGGACGAAAAACAAATCAAACAGATATTTGTTTAGCGTTTTAGCGATAAGGATATCTTTTCGTTTAATAGGCAAAGAAAGCAGAAGGTCAGCATCGGAAAACTTCGCATTGCCGCTCACTCGCATTACACCCATAATAAGCATCACGCTCAGCGTTGTCAAACAGGCGTGAAAAAGAGGAAGTCTCTCAAGATTAAGACCACGAAACCCTTCGAACATTGCATATGTCTGCAAAGAATAAAGTGCTAAAATGCTCAAAATTCCTGCGACCAAAAGCGCAACGGCCAAAGACGTCCTAGCACGCTTTTTTTTGCCCTGCAAAACACCTAAGAGAATAGAGAAATCGTTTTTAATGAGAATCTGCAAATTAGTCATTCGCTATCTCCAAAAACACATCTTCCAAATTTTTATCTTTTTTTATGTCAGACATTGTGCCGTTGGCAATAATTTCACCGTTTTTAATGATGGCGACTTTATTACAAAGTTTTTCCGCCACTTCCAGGATATGCGTGGAAAAGAAAATGGCACCGCCGTCTTTTACAAATTC
>CAZJEU010000124.1:0-2266 GCA_964545115.1 uncultured Christensenella sp.
GCCCGAATCAACAAACAAAATGTCATAGGTTGCGCATTTCTTTACCAAACTGTTGTAATGTTTAAACAACTCTATTCTCTTGCCTAATTTGCCACTATGTAAAACATTTAAACTTTCATAGACTTTATCTACAAAAATGCCTTGGCTTAAAACAATATCTATAAAATCATTATCATATTTTATCCCACCTGTTTTTTGATTGGCGTCGACACATAAATAAATTGCTTTCTTCAATTTTTCCTCTTTTTTGTTTTTGTGCAGGCTAGGCTTTACTTTGAAAATGGTCGCTTTTGCTTTTTTCATTTTAACATCTAAAAAAATAATTGACAATTAAAAAAGAGTCTTCCGACTCTCTTTAAACCTTATTTGTTGCTTAAAAATGTTGTTTTTTAAATTGTCTGCAATTCTTTAATTTGCGCTCTCACAGCCTCTGCCTGTGTTTTTAGTTCCTGCATTGTTTCATAATCTTTTTCAAAATATTTATCATAACTAATTGTAAAATCAAGTTGCCACAGCGACTGCTTAAATTGCTGGTCGAAATATGAATTAAACCAACTTTTCAGTTCTTGCAATTTTCTTTCGTTTTTACTTTTTAGTTGTTCACTTTCTAGTTGTTTTTGTTCCTTTTTTGTTAAAGTTTTTGTTACAATTTTCTCTTTATTTGCCTTTGCATTAAAAACTAATTCTGTATATTCCATCATCTGACCTCCTTAAACACTTGAATTCGCGCTCCACTATTTATGTTTCCGCTGAGAGCAAAAAGTTGGATGCTGGAAAGACTGCTGACCGTTCCGTTTTGACCGACAAAAGAACGAAAGGTTCCATAAGAGCCAATGTATTCGCTCTGACCAGAAACGCAGTTATAGTTTAATCTATTGCCATTAAAAGCTAAGGTTATCTCCGTAAAAAGGGGCCCCGCATGGCTGCCTCTATAACCCGCTTTAAAATAAGACAAACCTCCACCGTCATCTTTCGTTGGACTGCCATTGCCTGTGATTGCTAGTCCATAGCAATTGTAACTTGCGGTTGTAAGACCATTAACTCTAAAAACAAAATCGGTGTTGCTTGCAAGTGTGCCATTAAAATATATACGAAGAATGTCTCCATCAGTCACAGAAAGTCCCGAAATTGAAATTGAACTTAACGAACTGGTGGTCACTGTGTCATAAACTTTTTGAAACAAAATGTTTCTCCAACTTGTCACATTCTCGCTTGAAAGATTGTCAGCAGTAAGATTGGCTTTGAGGGCCTGTGCCGAGTCTGTTTGTGTTTTTGTATAAGCATCTGTTATGCCATAGCCCGAAAGCGTGGTGGGTAGGTTTGATAAATTAGCAAAAGGAAGGTCGATGTTTGCGGAGCCGTCGAAACTAACATTTGCTATGGTACGAGCAGTGGAAAGTTTGCTGGCAGACAGGACGCTTTTTATGCTATCGGCAGTGTTATCTGCATCTGAGAGTCCCACTTGCGTTTTCGTCACCGCGTGAGGATTGTTCGCGTCGTCTGCGTGAGACGAGAGCACACTTATATCTGCTTTGTTCAAAAGCGCAGAAAAAACGACACTATTCTGAATGGCATTCGGAGAATCTTTCAGTTCATCATCAACGACGGCACTGCCCCCCTTTTCAAGCAAGCGAACCCGATTTGTTAAACTGTCGATTTCAGCCAAAAGATAATTTATTTTTTCGTCAAAATTATTCATTTTAAATCTTTCTCTCCATAAAAAATTTTAGGCTGAAATTTTTTGAATTTCAACCTTTGCTGACAAGAACTTTATCTTTTCTCTTAAATAACAGTCACTAACGGTCTGCTAAATTTTTTAATGTTCTTAGTAAAGATTTAAATTTCATAATAGTTTTTTAATTTGCCTTTTTGATTTTCTGATATATTTTAACAAAATTAAGCATTGCTTTCAAGCCAAATAATTTGTAGATATAAAACAAAATTTTTTGTTTTTTAGAAAAGGGCTTATAAATCTTTTTACGATAACCTTTCAAAAAAGAAATCGATTCTTTTCTATCATTTTCCGTCATAAAGTTTAGTTGACACAAGTCTCCAAGAGCCCATCTATTTATGTATCTTTTAACCAGTTTCTCTGAGTTTTTCGACAAGCCAAAATCATCAATTAGCTTTAAAGCTTTGTCATAATTCAAGTAAGCATCTCTTAATCCCTCAAAAGTGTAAGTGTGAGTAACTGAGAAGGCATTTCTAAAATACATATAATATTTAATATTTTCCGACAAAAAAAATTTGCAGGATAAAATTGCTT
>CAZJEU010000125.1:0-2262 GCA_964545115.1 uncultured Christensenella sp.
ATTTTGTCATCGATATGAAATCTTTTTTCGCCTCGGTAGAGTGTGCAGAACGTGGGCTGGATGCGATGACCACTCGGCTGATTGTCGCTGATGAATCTCGCACTTCGGGCACCATTTGCCTTGCCATCACGCCTGCAATGAAGGCTCTCGGCATCAAAAACCGCTGCCGTCTTTATGAGATTCCTACCGACATCGATTTTATAATTGCTAAACCTAGAATGAGAAAATATATAGAATATTCAGCCGAAATTTACGGGATTTATCTCAAATATATCGACAAAAACGACATTCACGTCTATTCAATCGATGAATGCATAATCGATGCCACCGACTAC
The DNA here is from genome assembly GCA_964545115.1 of uncultured Christensenella sp. Classification (GTDB taxonomy): domain Bacteria; phylum Bacillota; class Clostridia; order Christensenellales; family UBA1242; genus UBA7862. The sequence goes on from CAZJEU010000125.1 coordinate 336, forward strand.
CTGAAACTTTATAACCTTAAAGCCAAGGATTTTGTTAAAAAACTTATGGCAGAAATTGAAGAAACGCTGCATATTCCTTCCAGCGCCGGCATTGGCACAAATATTTATCTGGCAAAAATAGCGCTTGATATCACCGCCAAAAAGTCTCTTGACCGCATCGGCTGGTTGAACGAAGAGAAATATCGGAAAGATTTTTGGAAGCATCAACCTTTAAAAGATTTTTGGCAAATCTCTCACGGAACCCAAAATCGACTGGAAAAATTGGGCATTTACGACATGCAAACGCTTGCCCATTTTAATGAAGACATTTTGTTCAGAGAGTTTGGAATAAATGCCGAACTGCTCATCGACCATGCGTGGGGCAGAGAATCCTGCTTGATGAGCGATATTAAAAATTATAAAACAAAATCGAAATCTCTCTCTTCTTCCCAAATCCTTCCTTGCAACTACTCCTTCAACCAAGCAAAAATCGTTCTAAATGAAATGATTCAAAATGGTTGCTACGACCTTGCCAGTCAAAATCTTGTCACAAACTTCATTCAAATTCACGTTGTGTATGGCGACAAACTTGGGGGGATGGTGAAAGGAACGGCGCACCTAAATTCCATCACAAATCTTTATTCAATTATCAAACTGGCTTCACACAAAATTTTTGATAGAGTGGTGGATGCCGCTCGTCCAGTGCGCAGGATAGGCTATGACTTTATGTCTTTAATCCCAGAATCTAACGAGCAATACGATTTTTTCACCGATTTAAACCAAGTTGAAAAAGAAAAACACACCGTCGAAACTGTGCTGTTATTAAAAGAAAAATACGGCAAAAATTCCGTCTTTAAAGGATTGGATTTGGAAGAAAAGGCCACTCAACTAGAACGAAACGACACAATCGGAGGACACAAAAGTGGAGAATAACTCTAAAAAATTTAACGCCCCACCCCATAAACGCACGTCAATGCCCCGCCAAAATCGTGCCAAACAGTTTGCTCCTTTCAATGCAATAAAGGGACTTTCTAAATTGCTTAGAGAAAAGGAAAAAGAACACGAAAACTTTTTAAAAAGCAAAAGAGTATGGGAAAAATTTGAGGACAACCCTTAAAAATTTTAAGAAAAGGCAAGTCTTTTCTTAATATTTTATTTTTTTGCAACACCAAAAAATTTTTTTTTACATATAACGAGATATGCCAGAATATATTCTTGTTTTTGACAGCGGTGGAGGCGGAAAGTTCGTTTTAGAAGAGTTAAAAAAAGTTTTGCCCCAAGAAAACTTTCTTCTTTTTTGCGATGAATATAATTGTCCATATGGCAACAAAACTTTCGCTACTCTAAAAAAAATTGTGTTAGAAAATCTTTCAAAACTTTTGGAAGCCTACCGCATAAAAATTGTTGTCATCGCCTGCAATACCATAAGCAGTATGTTCAAAGAAGACATAAAAAAAATCGTAAAAAGACATTTTGATTTGAATAAACACAAAAAGAATATTAAAGATAAACTTTTTTATAAAAAACACTGTCCTGTTTTGTTTGTCGAGCCCCAATTAAATTATAACATTCTGCAAAACCCGACCTTAATTCTCGGCACTTCAAACACCATAAAGTATAATAAAAAAGTTCGTCTTTACAGGCAAAATGCCCACCTTTTTGTGCAGGGATTTGGCTCTCTTGCACATAAAATTGATAATGCAAAAGGAGATTTTTCTCATATAAAAAACACTATAAATCGACACCTTTCAAAGTTCAAAAAAAAGAATATAAAAAACGTTGTGCTTGCTTGCACTCATTATAATCTTATAAAAAAAGAAATTAAAAGTGTTTTAGGAGAAGATATAAAATTCTTTGAAAACAGTCGAAAAACGGCGTTAAAAACGCAAAAAATTGTTCAAAATCAGCATAAAAATGCATCAAAATTGCTTAAAAAGGAGCCAATTTT
>CAZJEU010000126.1:0-2260 GCA_964545115.1 uncultured Christensenella sp.
CCCGCTCACCCGAGAAATCTTGAAAGAAAAATTCGACAGTTCGCCGCTGCTTTTCACATGAGGCCCACGGCACAAATCACACCAGTCATCCCCCAAATAATAAATAGAGATAATTTCATTTTCCGGCATTTCCTCGATAAGTTCTCTTTTATATTTGTTATCTTTAAAAATTTTAAGCGTTGTTTTTTTGTCCACTTCTTTTCGGACATAAGGCAAATTCTGAGAAATAATTTTTCTCATTTCCTTCTCAATCTTTTTGAAATCTTCCGGCGTTATCGTCTCTTTCAAATCAAAATCATAATAGAATCCATCATCAATGGCAGGCCCAATGGTATTTTTTACCTCGCTAAAAAGTCCGTCCACCGCCTTGGCAAGAACGTGAGCCGCGCTATGTCTTTTTTGTTCAAGTAGATTATTTTCCATCTTTCTCCAGTCTAGCAGCGCAAAAAAGCACCACTATATAGAAAGAATATACCCTTTTTAAACGGTGTTTGTCAATGCTTTCATTTGCAAATCTCAATTTGGGTGGGGAAAAAGTTGAAAAGGTTTTTGAGCAGTTTGTCCTTAGAAAACTTGTTGCAATGCACGATAATCTTTTCCGGATTTAGCGCAATCAATGAGGTGATGAGGTTGCTATCGTCATAAATAATGTGTTTGTCAATCAAAAAATCTTCTATCACCTTGCCTTGCATATCACAAAGCAAATAGCAATCGTCTTTCGAAAAAATATTCACGGCATAATATCTGTGCTCGAGGTTAGAAATCAAAAATTTTATCAGCTCCACGCAGCTGTCCTCATTCAACAAATAAATCATATTATCGTTGGCCAACGACACCAATTCATCCCACTTCTTTTTAAGAAATTTCAGTTTGAAAGATATAAAAGAAGTCAGATAAAAGACACTTCTAAAATTTAATCTCTCCAAAATAATCTGTTTGTCAATCTCGCTGTCGAAGCAAATTAGAGCCTGCAAAAACACCGGCATGTTTTCTGTTTTAATTTTGTCAAAATCAAAATTTTGCATAATATAGTCTTTTTTATAGCCAATTAAGATTGTTTCTGCCAGTTTAATCTTAAAAAATTTCGTCACTTCCCGTCTTTTTTCAAACGGAACGGCAACCAAAACTTTAAAATATTCCTGCGAAAACAAGTTCGCCACCAGACCGCCCAACGCTTGCACGTGTTCGGCTATCTTTTTTTCGAAGACATTCGCATCGAAATCGCTATCAAAATAAAAACAATATTCCCACACTTCTATGATTATTTTATGCAGTAAAAAATCTATTACTCACTTAAAAGATAAGTAAAATTTGTTATTTTTTAACAAAAAATGACGCATAACCCCTTTTGCGCTCCCAGAATTTGCCAGAAATCAATCAACGCCGCAAAAACTTGCGTGGCACAAACCGCCAGCAGTTTGTCTTTGTGAACATCTCTCAAACCCGGCTTTTCTCCTTTGCAATCAAAATTCTTTATCTCAACCTTTTCTCCACAATCTCAATTATTTCTCTCAATCTTTCCCACTCGCATTTTAAACTTTTATTCTCAACCTTTACCACTCGCAATCTCTCTCATTTCTCTAAAAAAATAAAACTTTTAAATCCGAATAAAAAAGGAGTGAAAAATCACTCCCTTTTAATTTCTTAAGAATTTTATTTCATCAACGGAAACAAAACCACGTCTCTCAAATTTTCCTGATTAGTCAAAAGCCCCACCATTCTGTCCACCCCAAAGCCCAAACCCGAAATAGGCGGCATTCCCCGTTCCATCGCACGCAAAAAATCTTCGTCCAACTCCATCGCTTCATCATCCCCTTGCTGCCTCGCTTCCGACTGCGCTTCCAGCGTCTCTCGCTGAACAACAGGGTCAACCAGCTCACTATATGCCTTGCAAATTTCATCTCCGCAAACAAGCACCTGAAACATATCTATCAATCTCTCGTCTTTGTCATTTCGCCGTGCCAGCGGAACAAGGCAAGCAGGATAGTTGAAAAGAACGGTCGGTTGCACAATATTTTCGCGAATTTTCCTCTTATAAACAAAGTCTATCACGCCACCAACAGTTTTTATTCCGTCGAAGTCTTCCATCGAAAACAATTTTGTCTGCACAATCTTCTTTTTAAGTTCATCTGCATCGCTAAAATCCAAAATATTGAACCCCAACATCTCATTTAGCGTCTCTGTGTAATTTATCCTCTCAAAATCTTTGGAAAAATCAAGTTCCTGCCCCTTAAAATTAAGAATCATTTTTTCGTTGCAC
>CAZJEU010000127.1:0-2219 GCA_964545115.1 uncultured Christensenella sp.
CTTTGCTAATATCACTTTCACCATAGTTAAAGATTATGGCATTGACGACATTTATTAAATACTCGAAAAATAAAAAAGAACACAAGCAAAAAATCAAAGAAAAAACACCCAATCTTTTCCTAAACTTTTTCTTTTTTTGCATTTTAAAGTGCGTCTGAGCATAACAACGATTTTTATCTTTGCACACATAAATATATATTTTTAAAATAATATATTTATAACAAGATAACCTTTAAAAAAGCGAACACTTTTTTCTATAATTAAAACAAATATTTATGTTTTCTTACTTCTCGCTCTAAGTAAAAGCGCAAAAAAGTAAGCAAAGCCCACCGCTGCTGCAATGCCTGCCGCCGTTGCCGTCACTCCGCCATTAAAAATACCCAAAATTCCGTCCTTTTTAACCCCTTCAATCGCTCCTTTTGCAAGGCTAGCACCAAAACCAATTATAGGCACGGTTATGCCAGCGTTGGCAAAATCTTTGATAGGCTCAAACACGCCAATCGCTGCCAAAAAAACTCCAATCAGTTCGAATAACACCAAAATTCGTGCCGATGTCATACGAGTTCTGATAATTAAAATTTGGGCCAAAAGGCAAACCATCCCCCCCACGCCAAACACCAACAAATATTTTTCCACCATATTCACCTTCCTTTTTCCACCACCACAGCATGCGCCACTCCGGGAATAGATTCGCCCTGCTGAGTGGAAGTGGTGCTGACCAGCGCACCCGTCGACATTAAAATCACTTTTTTATATTCTCCACTGTCCAATTTTGAAAGAATGTAAGAATTCATAATGCTAGCACTGCATCCGCAGCCACTCCCTCCCATAAAAGACTTTTGCTTGCTGCTATAAACCATCTGCCCACAATCGGCATAGTTTTCCGCCATTTTATAACCAAAATTTTCCATCAAATCGATGAAAATTTCACTTCCTAGTTTGCCCAAATCCCCCGTAGCGATTAAATCAAAATCGCTTGGTTTGCTTTTCGTGTCGACAAAAAAGTTTTTCAAAGTGTCTGCTGCCGCAGGAGCCATTGCCGCCCCCATATTATTCATATCGTTTATGCCAAGGTCGATGACTTTGCCAAAAATTGCGTGTGTAATTTTATGCCCTTCTCCCTCTCGTGCCAGAATGGAACATCCCGCACCCGTCACTGTCCATTGTGAAGTGGGCGGTCGTTGACATCCCAGTTCAAGTGGGAAGCGAAACTGTCTTTCTGCTGTGGAAAAATGACTGCACGTCGCACACGCCACCCTGTCGGCACACTCTCCATCAATCAAACAAGCGCCCAAAGCCAGACTCTCCGTCATAGTCGAACAAGCACCAAACACACCAATAAACGCTGTTTGAAGTTGCCTTGCGCAAAAAGAAGCAGAGATAATTTGGTTTAAAAGGTCACCGCTCAGCAACAAATTTATGTCGGTTGCAAGCACGTTTGCCTTGTCGATAGCGCCGGAAATTGCTTGTTCAAGCATCTTTCTCTCTGCCAATTCATAAGTCTTTTCATTAAATCGGTCACATTTCAAAATATAATCAAAATATTTTGCCAAAGGACTTTGTCCCTCTTTGGGACCCACGATGGAATAGCCCGCTATCAGTTTTGGAGGCGTGGAAAATTTTATAGTGTTTTCACCCATTCTTTTTGCCATCTTCACCTCAAAATAAACCTATAATATAATAAATAAATCCCACAATGATGCTGGAAGCAATGCCCGTCACAATCACCGGACCTGCGATGGAAAACATTTTTACGCACAATCCAAAAATCCAACCTTCACTCTTAAAATCCAGCGCAGGGCTGGCAATTGAGTTGGAAAAACCAGTAATAGGAATGATGCTTCCCGCTCCCGCAAAGGCACCAATGCGGTCATAAATTCCCAGTCCCGTTAGGAATGCAGCCAAAAAAATAAGAATAACAAGAGTGTATGCTTGCACATTGTCTTTGCTAAGTGACGGGAAAATCGCCAAAAGGCCGTCGAAAATGCCCTGACCGATGACGCAAATCAAGCCACCCACCAAAAAAGCCCAAAGGAGCGAAGGAAAATATTTAGTTTTGGGCAAGCGATTTTCCACAAATTTGGAATATGCCACATTTTTTTTGTTTTTTTCCATCAAAAAATCCTTTTGAGAGAAATATTGACTGCATAGTTTGGCTTTATTCAAAATTTTAAAAATTTTATAAATATTTTTGAAAAAACAAAACAAAATAATCATAA
>CAZJEU010000128.1:0-2216 GCA_964545115.1 uncultured Christensenella sp.
GAAGGGAGCACGGTGCCCTTTATTGCAAGATATAGGAAGGAAATGCATGGCAGTTGTGACGACCAAGTTATTAGAAATTTTGCTGATAGGTTGGATTATTTGCGTAATTTTGAAAAAAGAAAACAGGAGATAACGCGCTTGATTTCTGAACAAGAGAAGTTGACTCCGGAGATTGTTTTAAAATTAGAAAAGGCGGTGACGTTCGCCGAATTGGAAGACATTTATCGTCCGTTTAGACCTAAAAGACAAACGAGAGCAACAATCGCTGAGGCAAAAGGGCTTAGAAAACTGGCAGAGGTCATTTTTGCTCAAAAAGAAGCAGGCGAATTGGATGATTTGGCAAAAGAGTTTGTAAATGAAGAGAAAGGAGTTTTAGATGAGAAGGCGGCGCTTGGTGGTGCAAACGATATTATTGCAGAGTGGATATCAGATAGTGATGAAGTGAGAAAACGGCTGCGTTCGTTTATTATGAACTCGGCACAGATTGTCACGACCTTAAAAGAGGGAGAAAAAGTTCTTGTTTATCAAATGTATGAAAACTATAAAGAGCCCGTGAATAAAATTCCTAGCCACCGGATCCTTGCCATTAACCGCGGAGAAAAAGAAGAATGTTTGAAGGTAGACATTGAAACTAACGACGAAAAGTGTCTTGAAATTGTCTGTGATGAAGTGCTTAAAAAAGGCGGGAGTTATGATGAATTTATTAAAAACGCCATCAAAGACTCTTATGAAAGATTGATTTTACCTTCGCTTATTCGCGAACTGCGCTCCACTCTAACCGACAATGCCAGCGAACAGGCAATTAAGATGTTTGAAGTGAACTTGAAACCACTTTTGATGCAGCCGCCACTTAAAGACAAAGTTATTTTGGGCTTGGACCCGGCATATCGAACGGGTTGTAAGGTGGCAATCATCGATGAAAGCGGGAACGTTATTGACAAAACTGTGATTTATCCCACACCGCCACACAATCAAATTGCTAAAAGTGAAGAAGTCTTAGCAGATTTAATTTTAAAACATAAAGTGGACAGCATTTCTATTGGGAACGGCACGGCGAGCAAAGAAAGTGAAATTTTTGTGAGCAATTTAATAAAAAGATTGCCACGTGAAGTCAAATATATGGTGGTGAATGAAGCAGGTGCATCGGTATATAGTGCTTCTAAATTGGGCGCGGAAGAATTCCCCGATTATGATGTTTCTTTGAGAAGTGCGGTGAGCATTGCCAGACGCTTGCAAGACCCACTGGCAGAGTTGATAAAAATTGATGTCAAGTCTATCGGCGTAGGGCAATATCAGCATGATATGCCACAAAAAAGACTCTCGACAGTGTTGGACGGCGTTGTGGAAGATTGCGTGAATTTGGTGGGAGTGGATTTGAATACGGCGAGTTATAAATTGTTGGAACATGTGTCGGGGTTGAACGCTACAATAGCTAAAAATATCGTGGATTTCAGAAGAGAAAATGGCAAATTTGCAGAGAGAAAGAAACTTCTTAAAGTGCCCAAATTGGGAAACAAATCTTTCGAACAATGTGCTGGTTTTTTAAGAATTCCCGGTGGAAAAAATATTTTGGAAAACACGGGAGTTCACCCCGAGAGTTATCAAGCAGCAGAGAAATTGATTGAAATGTTTAATTTTAAGGAAAAGGACGTAAGGGAAGGAACTTTGCAAGCATTGCCGTCACTGGTGGAAATGAAGGGAAAGGAAGAAGTGGCAAAAATTTGCAATGTTGGAGTGCCCACACTAGAAGACATCGTTAAAGAGTTGATAAAGCCTGGTCGGGACGTGAGAGATGAACTGCCTAAGGTGGAACTGAAAAGTGATGTGCTTAGCATTGAAGACTTGAAAGTGGGGATGCATTTGAAAGGCACTGTGCGCAATGTAATCGATTTTGGGGCGTTTGTGGATATCGGTGTTCATCAAGATGGATTGGTGCATATTTCTGAGATTTGCGATAGGTTTATAAAGCATCCCAGTGAGGAACTTTCCGTAGGGCAAATTGTCGATGTGAAAATTATAAATATCGATTTGCAAAAACAACGCATTGGACTCTCTATCAGAAAAGCGGAGAAAGAAAATAATACATAAATCTTTTATAAATTAAACAGCAATTTTATAAAATAAAAAACTAAAAAATAACACTCAAAGAAGAGGATGTTATTTTTTAATTTTGAAAGAACTTTGTATCTTTTTGACAGAATCTTTTTTGTTTTAAA
>CAZJEU010000129.1:0-2199 GCA_964545115.1 uncultured Christensenella sp.
ATATATTTCCCGTCAATCTTTTTGTCCAGACGGGAAGAAAAATGGTCGATTAAATTTATTTTATCTTTAAAAATTTTTTGAAAAGTATCAAAGTTTACAACGAGAATGCTGAGTCCCGTTGCGCTGTCTTGCAATAAATTTCCACTGTCCAGATAGGCTGTTAAAAAATGGGTTTTACCATTATATTGAATGGTGAGATTATAGAAAAACTTTGCGAGTTTTCTCTTTTTAAAGAATTCTTTGCTTGCACTTTTAAGCAGCAAAAATTGAAAAAGAATAATAAATAGTTTTGAAATAAAAAGCATATTTCCATTGAAAAGTACATCTGTAATAACAAAAAGTCCGTTTGTCAAAAGTTTTAATGAAAAGAAAACAGTGGCAAATAAAAAAAGCGTTTTTCGGGAAAACTTTTGCACTAAAAGAGTGGACATTAACATAACTAAAAGCAGTTCTATAAGAAGGCAGTGAAAAAAAGAAAGGGAGAAAAACACTTGTAAAAAAATATTTGTAAGGTGGATTAGACTAACCAAAAAAGTCTTTATCAAAACGACTTTTTGACGAACAAAAAGTTGAGTTAAAAGGAGTAGCAGAAACGTTGTCAAAAGATTTATAAATAAAAAATCTTCTATGTATTCAATCATTTTATAATTATATTCAACGCTTTTTTTATTTACTATTGAATTTTTGAAAGTTAAAAAGAAAAAATGACTTCTTTTGTCCTTTGAAGTCATTTTCCTTTTTAAAATTTTTGGCAGAAATATTTTATTTTCTGTTTCGTAGTTTACTCAAAAATGGAGGGACATGACTGTCGTCATCCACTTGCACCACAGAGGTGCGCGGCGCTTCTTTTTGAGTTGGTTCTTGTGTGTCTTCCTTCTCTTTTGGAGTGATTACCTGAGGTTCGAAACGGTCGAAGTTAAAATTCACTCGCTGGGAGTCGTCGTCTTTTTTCTCTGGTTTGGCGGGGGCAGCTTCAAACCCTTTGTTTTGAAAACCTGTGGCGATGACCGTGATTTCCACTTGTTCGCTAAGCCCGTCTTCCACACCGGCTCCAAAAATGATGTTGCAGTTGGGGTCGACCACTTCGCGCACAAGGTTGGCGGCTTCGTTCACTTCGTCAATGGGCAAGTCCAGCCCGCCTTTAACGTTCAAAAGGATGCCTGTCGCTCCTTCGATATTTGTTTCCAAAAGCGGACTTTGCACCGCTTGCCGGACGGCTTCGATGGTCTTATTTTCGCCTTTGCCACGGCCAATGCCCATATGCGCCAGACCTTTATCTTTCATAATTGTTTTGACGTCGGCGAAGTCTAGATTGATAAGGCTGGGCGTAACGATAAGGTCGGAAATTCCCTGAATTCCTTGACGCAAAACGTCGTCTGCACACCTGAAAGCCTCGACAATGGGGGTGCCTTTTGGCACGATTTTAAGGAGTTTGTCGTTGGGAATTATTACAAGAGTATCCACATATTTTTTAAGGTTATTTATGCCCATTTCGGCATTTTCCATTCGCTTTCTACCTTCAAAATTGAAAGGCTTGGTGACGACTGCGATGGTCAAAATATCCATTTCTTTCGCTGCCTGAGCAACAATGGGCGCTGCACCTGTGCCCGTTCCGCCACCCATACCCGCCGTGATAAACACTAGGTCGCAGCCTTTGAGCATTTCGGTGATGACGGCTTTGCTTTCTTCTGCCGCTCGCTGCCCCATCTCGGGATCTGCCCCGGCGCCTAGCCCACGTGTCAACTTTTCGCCGATTTGGATGCGATGAGTCGCCTTGCTCATAAGCAGGGCTTGTTTGTCGGTGTTGATCGCCACAAATTCGGCACTGGTGATGTTGGCTGCCACCATACGGTTTATGGCGTTATTTCCGCCGCCACCGATGCCTACAACTTTGATGTTTGCCACCTGACTGATGCTGTTTGATGAATACATTTTTCCCTCCAAAATATCTTTATCTATTATTGAGTGCAAAGTTTAGAACGGACATCGACGATGAAAAGTTTGGTTTGTTAAAGCCCGAATAGGGAGAATTTTTGATTAACACATTTTTGCCAAGAAAGTTTGATAACACATCTTTCCCGCCTTTCATAAAGGATAATCCACCGCCAGTAAGATAAATGGGAATGAAATCCGGAAAGTTGTATTCCCACATATTAAAGCATTTTTTGATGCCTTGTGCAATCATTTCGATGCGACTTT
>CAZJEU010000130.1:0-2191 GCA_964545115.1 uncultured Christensenella sp.
CCCGAAAAATCGGCAGTGGAGAGAAATCTCCGTGCAGGCGTTGTTGGTTTGTGTCTTTTAATTGCCATTTTTCTTCTCCTCTTAGTTCAAACTCTCAAAGAATTCGATAGGTTTGCTTTCAGTGCTCAGCCAAACGATTGCCTTTTTATAGTCGCTCGTTTTTCCCACGCTTCTGCCCTGACGTGTGTTTTGAGTCTTAACTTTTCCTTTCACAATCAAGGTGTTCACTCTTTTTACTTTAACTTTAAAAATCTCTTCCACGGCTTGTTTTATCTGAATTTTGTTTGCGTTGATGTCGACGACAAAAGTGTATTTTTTGTCGGGAATGGTGGCATAACTCTTCTCAGACAATAGTGGTTTTTTTATAATATCGTAGGCGTTCATTGTCTATAAGCCTCCTCTATTTTCTTGATTGCGTCTTTGGTAACATATAGTTTGGTGGGCGACACAACGTCATATGTTCCCAGCACATCAGCATTTGTTACACGCACGTTTGGAATGTTTGCTGCTGCACGAAGAACGACTTCGTCCTTTTCGCTGACGACGAAACAAACATTTTTGCCACCCACTTCAAAGTTCTTTAAAATCTCGGCAAAGAGTTTGGTCTTTGGTTGGTCGATGGCTAGATTGTCCAGCACCACCACTTCGTTGTCCGCCACTTTGGCACTTATAGCGCTTTTGAAAGCAGCCGACTTCATTGCTTTGTTAATTTTCTGAGAAAAATCTCGTGGTTTGGGGGCAAAGACGATGCCGCCACCTCTCCACTGAGCACTCTTTGTGGAACCTTGGCGTGCTCTACCCGTGCCTTTTTGCTTCCAAGGCTTTTTGGCATGACCTCTCACTTCGCTGCGAAGAAGAGTGGATTTTGTTCCCTGGCGTTGGTTGTTGTTGTAGGCAACAATCACTTGATGAATGAGTGGCTCGTTATATTCGCAGCCAAACACTTCATCGGAAAGAGTCGCTTGCCCGACAATTTCAGCTTTTGTGTTGTAAACTTTAACTTTTGGCATTCTTCTTCTCCTTGTTATTGTGTTTTAACTGCACTGCGAATTGACACAAGACTGTTTTTGTTCCCCGGAATGCTTCCCTTGATGAAAATGACATTTTTGTCCTGGTCAACCTTAACGACTTTTAAATTTAAGTTGGTGGTTTTGTCCACGCCATATTGCCCTGCCATTTTTCGGTTTTTAAACACGCGTCCTGGTGTGGAAGTTGCTCCCAACGAACCTACATGTCTGTGAACAGGACCGGTGCCGTGCGACATTTTCAGACGTCTGGCATTCCAACGTTTGATGGAGCCAGTGAAGCCGTGTCCTTTGGATATGCCTGTCACGTCCACCATATCTCCTTCTTTGAAAATGGTGCAATTTATCTCGCCACCCACTTCCAAACTGCCTGTATCAGCAAGACGAAATTCTCTGAGGTATCTTTTTGGTTGAACATTTGCTTTTTTGAAAAGTCCCATCTCTGGCTTGTTTTTGTTTTTTTCTTTTGTTTCTTCAAATCCTACGACAACAGCATCATATCCATCTTTGTCCATCGACTTCTTTTGCACGACGGTGCAAGGCCCTGCCAAGACAACCGTCACCGGCGTCACCACGCCATTTTGGTCGAAAACTTGTGTCATTCCGATTTTTTTTCCAAGAATTGCTTTTTCCATTTTGTCTCTTATCTCCTTTTCGACCTTTAAACCTTAATGGTTATGTGCACGCCCGCAGGCATGTCCAACTTGTTCAGTGCGTCCATTGTCTTTGCGGAAGGCGTGTAGATGTCTATGATTCTTTTGTGAGTGCGCATCTCAAATTGTTCACGACTGTCCTTATCCTTGTGAGGTGCTCTGATGACTGTCACCACTTCCTTTTCCACCGGAAGAGGAATGGGACCCGCAACCTGCGAACCTGCCTTATTCGCCGTGTCGATAATGCGACGAGAAGCGAGGTCTATGAGATTGTGGTCGTAAGATTTTAGTTTGATTCTGATTTTTTGTGTTGCCATATTTTCTCCTTTACCCAGACCGACCGCCTCAATACACTTGACCGTGTGTTTCATATATTATAGGCTTTAAAAAAATCTTTCATAAAAGATTTTTGTCGGTTCGCTTGAATTGATATTCAAACTTGTCCACGCAAATTCTCCATTTTTGCTGCTAAAAGTGGTAACTTTGCGCTTCAACCCATTTTTCTTAGGCTAA
>CAZJEU010000131.1:0-2184 GCA_964545115.1 uncultured Christensenella sp.
AGCACTCAAAAAGAAGTGGCAGACATTTTGGGCATTTCGCAGAGTTATATCTCTCGAATAGAGAAAAAAATTCTTCAACGACTTAAAAAAGACTTAATGAAAGCCAATGCGAATTAAATATAACTAAAATTTGATTAAAAATTAAAAAATGTCTGCTAAATGCTCAGCGCCAGTGTCACTTTTTCACGCTGACATATTTGTTAAATGAAGGCGCTTTTTAGGTAAAACTTTTTTTAATTTCTTCCAGTGCGTTTTTTTCCAGCCGACTGACTTGCGCCTGTGAAATGCCCACGTGTGAACTGATTTCCACTTGTGTTTTTCCCAAAAAATAGCGCAACCACAAAATTTCTTTTTCCCTATTTTTCAGGCCATTCAGCGCTTCTTTTAATGCGATATGTTCAATGAATTCTTCACTCGAATTTTTAACATCTTTAATCTGGTCCATCACTAGCATGCTTTCGTCCGAGTCGTTATACACTTTTTCAAACAGCGAAATAGGCTCTGAAATGGCGTCCAAAGCATTCAAAACTTCGCCCAGTTTCAAGCCTGCTTCCTTAGCAATGTCTTCAAGTTTAGGCTCCGACGAACAAATTTTGGAGAGTCTATCTCGGGCTTGCAGTGCCCGGTAAGCGATATCTCGCAGACTTCTGCTCACTCTAACTGACGAATTATCTCTCAAAAACCGTCTGATTTCGCCAATAATCATCGGCACAGCATAGGTGGAAAATTTAACTCCAAAATTTTCATCGAAATTTTCCATCGCCTTAATGAGTCCCACAAACCCCACCTGAAAAATGTCGTCCACGTTGTCGCGTCTTGTGGCAAAACGCTTTACCACGCTCAGCACCAGTCGCATATTGGAATAAAGAAAAAGTTCGCGTGCTTGTTCATCTCCGCTTTTCAATTTTTTCATCAAAAGAGCAATCTCTTGCGCCTTTAATTTTGGCAACTGGGCGGTGTTCACTCCGCAGATGTCCACTTTATTTGCCATACTAACTCACTTTTAAATAATAAAAATAGGTTGTCCTAATGAAAAAAGGATTATTCAAACAATCTCCTTTTTCTCTTTATTTTTGCGAATTTTGTTTTATTTTAAACTTTTTTTGCATAGAAATAATTATCAAATCAGAGGGAGCCAAATGGAGACTTCTTTCACCGAACTCAGAAATAAAGAAGTAATCAACGTGCTGAGCGGACGACTTCTAGGCAACATCAACGACGTTATTATCGATATGTCGCGAAACTGCGTTATTGGTTTTATTGTGCCAAATTGCAAGTCTATCTGGAACTTTTTTCGCCCCAATCAGGAGATTTTCATTCCTTTTTGCAACATTTGCAAAATTGGAGAAGACGTCATCTTGGTGGAAGTGGTGGAAACACCCAGAAAAAAAAGCAAGTGTCGCCCTGTGCGGGTGTTTGATGCAGGAGAAAACTTCGAAACAGACGCGCCCCAAAACCAAACTGTCAAAAAGTTTGACACCTCAGGCGCCAAAATTAGCGGAAAATATGGTGCAGACGACCGTCAAAGCACTAAAAATCAAAACTATTCAAACTCTCAATATCTCAAAAAATAGTTGGAGAAAAAAGAAAAAATTGCTATACTTTTAAAGTTATACAAAAGGGAAAAAACAATGAAATGCATTTTTTGCGGATTTATCGACAGCAAGGTGGTCGATTCTCGCTCGTGTGATGAAAACAATTCCATCAGGCGCAGACGAGAATGCCTTAAATGCGGCAAACGCTTCACCACCTATGAAATTATTGAAAGTACACCCGTGCTTGTCATCAAAAATGACGGTTCGCGTCAAACTTTTGACCCGCAAAAAATTAAACGCGGAGTGATTAAAGCCTGCGAAAAACGCCCTGTAACCATAAGTCAGATTGAAGAACTTGTGACAAGCATCGAAAAGCAAGTCAGCAACTCGCTTGACCAAGAAGTAAAAAGTTCTGCCATTGGCGAACTGGTGATGGAAGGATTGAAAAAGTTGGACGAAATTTCTTACGTTCGTTTTGCCGCCGTTTACAGAAAGTTTAAAGACATTACCACTTTCATAAATTTTTTAAACACCGTGAGTTAATTTTTCTTATAATTTTTTATAATTTATCAAAACTTTTCATAGATATGTCTTATGGAAAGTTTTTTTTCGTTGTGTATGGGCAAAGAGCAAGTGGCTTATAAAATCG
>CAZJEU010000132.1:0-2182 GCA_964545115.1 uncultured Christensenella sp.
AACCACTTCGAATGCTCCCTTCAGACGGGCTTAAAGGGGAAGGGAGCATAAAGCGAAGCGTAGCATGCTAAGCGACCGGAGGAAGCGTCCAGACGGGCTGCCTTGACAAGACAAACGAAAAATTAAAACGAGGTGCTAAAATGCATAAAACTAAAACGAGTTTTCAAACAAATTTTCCTTTTAAAAGCAAAAAAAAACCTGCCCGGGAAGGACGTCGCCCTTTATCTTGATAAGGGCGACGTCCTAGGCATAGAATTTTGAAAATAACGGGGTAAAAATGATAGATTACGAACTAAAAGCAAAAGTGCTCGAAAGCGGTCTTTGCAAACTTCAAAAAAAGGTTTCTCAGGCGTTTTTTAAATCTGGAGTGGGCGATTACGGCAGCGATATTGACGACTCTTCATTGAGTCTGAGGCAAGCTCACTATTTAAATGAGTTTTACGGCTCAAAAAAGCCTTTGGAGTGGGATGAGGCACGGAAGATCAATAATTCTTCATTTGCTCGTTCTAGGCGCCTTAGACAGCGAATTTCAATTATGCTTGCATTCAGTGATTGCATTTTTCTCACTTTAACGTTTACAGACGAGGTTCTAATTAACACATCGCCTCAAACTCGTCGTCGTTATGTCTCGCGTTTTCTGAATTCTTTAAATTGCGTTTATGTGGCAAACAAAGATTTTGGAGAGAATAAAGGCAGAGAGCATTACCACGCCATCGTGGAAAAAGATTTTGTAGATTATTCGTCTTGGACATACGGTTCCGTAAACGGTCAGAAAGTGCGTTCCAGCGCCGACAATGTGAAACTGGCAAAGTATATCTCAAAACTAACAAACCACTCAATAAAAGCAACCACGCAAAGAAGCGCCTTGATTTATTCCAGAAATTTTTCAATAAAAAACATTTAAAGAATATTTAAAAAATCATTTGACAATTATTCTAAATAGTTATAACCTTTATTCAGGATGATTATCTATTCGCAAAAACATAAATATTTTGTGAATCGTTAATTGTAGGCATTGTTTAAAAGAAAGGAATCATCCCCCGTATTGTTTCTTTCTTTTTTCTTTGTTAACAGTTTGCAAAATGCTTCTTTTGCGAATTAGATAATTTCCTTTTTAAAAAAATTAAAGGAGATTTTAAAATGAAAGATTATTACGAATGCGAGCTGCTTTTTGGTGGTAAGCAAAAATATGAGAAAAAGGACAAGGCGACGGGCAAGAAGTTGGGAATTTATTCCTACATGTATTGCTTCTTGGAGGTCAATCAGGATAAAAACTTTGTGAATTCGAAGACATATTTTTCTGACGAGTCTTTTGATTGCTCCAAACTTCAACTTTTAAAGGCTTGCAAAGTCTTGCTCGACATCTCACCAATGTCAGACTTTAAAAAGTTTGTCGGTGTCTTGCCGTTATGATTACGGAATTTTTTAACTTAATTTTCGAAGGCGATATTCAAACGGGGTTTTACATCGTCGCGATTTCTTACATTGTTGGAAAAGTCTTTTTCTTGTGTTTGTCAAAATTTCTGATGCATAGGAAAAAGAAATAGGGAGATTGTATGATTGAGTTTCTAACCATTTTTTATAATTACATAACAACGCTGTTATTTATCGATTTCAGTAATTATACGGGGAATTTGCCTACGGAGTTCCTCGAAATGTATGGTTATTTTGCCTCATTCTTCAAACTCCTTGTTATTTTCTACTTTCTATATCTTTGCTTTAACTTTGTGCTTTTTCTAGTGAGTTTGGGAGGTGTGCGCCATGATAAGTGAATTTTGGCTTGCTTTGCTTGAAGCAATATATCTGCCAATATTTGAATTCTACGGCAGTTACTCTCCCTTCCTCACTTTTGTTTTTCTAATGTTTTTCTTTGCGATTCAAATATGGGTTTTCTGGCATCTCTTTTTAAAACCGTTTGTTTACCTTATGAAAATTTTTGTTCGTCTGATATATAAAAATTCGCTGTGGTCGGAGGTTGAGGTTGATGAAAAATAAAGTTACTTCTTTTTTTAAAACTATTGTTAACTTTTATAACACGTGGTATGGAATCATCGATTGTATAATCGTCATTTTCACACTGCAATATTTTCATAACACCACAATCCAAGTTCTTTTGATTGGCATGGCATTTTTTGAGGCTTTCGTTTGGTATAGAAACATTTTCAGAAATTTGAATGTTAAA
>CAZJEU010000133.1:0-2141 GCA_964545115.1 uncultured Christensenella sp.
TGTAAAGGTAAGGTTTAAAAACACTCTGCCGTTTATTTTTGGACTGCTACTTAACGGCTTTTTTGGCGTCGTCATAAACTGGCTCTTCATCTCCACAAACATCGACCCCAACGTGAATGCTATGTGGTTGCGCCACACCGCAGTCCCCGGAGTGCCTTTTCTAACAGGGGTTGGGCTGGGGGCGTTGTCGCTTGTTATAATAAGTTTATTCTCTTTAAGTTGGGAACTTATCGCCGTGCCGATTCAAAAGAAAAAAGGCAAAAACGACCTTTATTTCTGGCAGGAAGCAAAGGTATATTTTAGTGGTTTAAAACAAAAAATTAAAAGTCCGGCCTACCTTGCAAAGGCTTTTTCCTATTTTGCCTTTGCCACGTTTGTCATTGTAGGGGTGATAATTATAACTGCAAATTATTCCTTTTAACACGACTTTATTATTAAGATTTAGCCAGCGACCTTTGAAGAAATTAAAATATATTTAAAAAATAGTTGCAATCAACTTTTCTTTGGTGTATCATATACGCATAGATTGAATTTTGTGTCGCCCGTTTTCTTTTGCTTGCGAAACCAGATTGATTTTAACTTCACTTTTAAGGTGAACTGATTTTAAAAAAACTGCGTCTGAGATCTTCAAAAATTTTGGAGCAAAACATTTTTAAGGAAAAAAAATGATTTTTAGAAATTCGATTAGGTTGCTTTTAACCAACTTTTCGACGGTGTGGAAGGTGCTTGTCTACTATCTTTGTTGTGTGGCACTCACCATCGGAGTCAGTTATCTTTTGGCAGAACCCATTGTGCGGGAATTGACCGAAGGGGGAGTTTTTGCAGACTTCTTTGCCATCATCAACAACTTCTTCAACAACAACCCCACCACCACCACTTTCACCATCAGCGAAGTCTTAAACCGCGCGTGGCAAATCATCATCACAAACATTCAGTTCAAACTCAACTTCATCTTTCTTGTTCTTTGGTTGTTTTTCTTTTTCCCCTATCTTCTCGACCTTTGCCAACTCGCCATAGGCGACGTGCTGTATGGCTATATGACCAGTCAGGTCAAATATTCTTTCACCGGCAGGATGATAACCAACATTGGCAAGAGTGCCGTGTTTTCCTTGGTGCGCTTTGCAGTGCTGCTTGCCTTCAATCTAGCGTCATTTGGGTTGCTTGTGCTTGCGGTGTCGCTTGCTTCCACGGGAGTGTTTGCAAACATAATTTTGGCAATCGGCGTCCTAACGCTGCTGCTTACGTTCGTGTCGTTCAAACAAACTCTCTTCGCCTGCTGGATGCCCGCCTTGGCAGTGTTGGGGGTGGGGCCGCTCAAAGCTTTGAAGCAAAATTTTAAGACCGTCTTTCGAAACTTTTTCAGCATCTATTCCAACATTTTGCTGCTGTGTGTGCTGTCTGTCGTCGTCAACCTAATCTTTTGTGTCTTCACCGCGTCCATTTCGCTCATCATCACCTTGCCTCTAACCGTTTTTACTTTCGCTGTTTTTCAAATGGTCGCCTATTTCACTTCGCAAGGAATGAGATTCTACGTCTATCCCGACTTGTTCATCTCTCCCAAACATTTTGAGGAAAGAGACAGCATCAAAACAATTAAAAATCTTTTGTGAAGAGTTTTAAAAAAGATTTTCACAAAATGTGAAGAAATATAAAAAGTTTTCACAAAAAAAGTTTAATAACAACAGAACTATCACTTGAAAGGAAAATTATGAAAGTTTGGATAACGGGCTATATTGGCTCGGGAAAATCGACTCTTGCATCGAAAATAGGCAACGTTTTCGAGTTTGACTTCATCGAAAAGCGGTTGAAGGACAAAGGCCACAAGTTAAGCAATTTGAGCAACAAAGAGTATAAAGCGCTGGTGAAAGAAGAGTTGATGTCATTGAATAACGTAGTGTTGGAAGGCATTCAATGCTGTGACTATTACACCAAAGGCGACAAAGTTTATTTTGTCAAAACCAACTTTTTTACGTCCACAAATCGGGCGTTAAAACGAGATGGCAAGAAAAAATCACTCAGAAACATCTTTGACAATCTTGCACTTTTTTTCAAACTGAAACTTCTTTCTTTTAAAGTGCGAAAAAATAAAGATTTGATTAAGAAAGTGGAGGAAATACAATCCTTCCAAGACAAAAAACAAT
>CAZJEU010000134.1:0-2088 GCA_964545115.1 uncultured Christensenella sp.
TTCTAGGAGGGGTGGGCGAAATCGGCAAAAATATGACCGTGCTGGAATATGGCAAGGACATTATTGTCGTGGACGCAGGGCAATCTTTTCCCGACGAGGAAATGCCGGGCATCGACCAGGTGGTGCAAGATTTGACCTATCTGGCAAAAAACAAAAGCAAAATCAGGGGGTTGTTTATCACCCACGGGCACGAGGACCACATTGGTGGCATCCCTCACTTTCTAAACCATGTGAAAACGCCCATTTATGGCAGCAACGTAGCGCTGGGGCTCATCGAGGGCAAACTGCGCGAAGCCAAAAAAACAGGCGTGATTATGAAAACTGTTAGAGCAGGCACCGAAGTGGTGGCAGGCAATTTCAAGGTGGAATTTGTCAGTGTCACGCACTCCATTCCCGGCTCCTTTGCACTCATCATCACCACTCCGGCGGGAGTCGTCGTCCATTCGGGCGATTTCAAAATCGACTTCACCCCCATCGGCAACGACCATTGCGATTTAAAACGCCTTTCCGAAGTGGGCAAAAAGGGAGTGACTCTCTTGCTTTGCGATAGCACAAACGTGGAAAGAGAAGGCTTTTCTATGAGTGAAAGTGTGGTGGGCAAAACGCTGGACGGCATTTTTGAAAAGTTGAAGAAAGAGCGCATCATCGTCGCCACTTTCGCCAGCAACATTCACCGCATTCAACAAATTCTTGATTGTGCCAAAAAATATGGCAGAAAAATTGCCTTCACAGGGCGAAGTATGGTGAACATTTCCGAGATGGCAATCAAACTGGGCGAGTTGAAGTGTGACAAAAACCTAATCGTGGACATCGACAAAATCGACAAGTTGGAAGATAAAGAACTCATCATTCTCTCCACTGGTTCCCAAGGCGAAGAAATGAGTGCGCTCACCCGCATCGCCAGTGGCAATTTTCCCAAAGTCAAACTGGGCGAAAACGACGTCGTCATCCTTTCTTCCTCTGCCATTCCGGGCAACGAAAAGCCCATAAATGCCTTGATTAACGCCCTTTATATGAAAGGATGCCGTGTTATTTACAACGAACTGGCGGATGTCCACGTGTCGGGGCACGCCTATAAAGAAGAGTTAAAAATTCTTCATTCGCTTGTTCATCCACGGTTTTTTGTGCCTACTCACGGCGAATATCGTCATCTCAAAAATCATCAATTGCTTGCAAAAGAATTGGGAATGAAAGACCGCGACATCATTATTCCAGAGATTGGAATGTCTATCGAAGTAAATCGTGACCTTTTGAAAGTGGCGGGCAGAGTGCCAGCAGGCGCCGTGTTGATTGACGGCACCGGCAAAGGAGACATCGACAGCAACGTCATCAAAGACCGTCTGTCTTTGGCAGAAAACGGCGTGAGTGTGGTGGTGGTTCGGCGCTCCAAACGCTCGGGACAAATCGTGAACGAACCAGACATTATCTCTCGCGGATTTATCTATCACGACGAGGCTTCGGACATTATTTCCGAGGCAAAAAAGAGCATTTTTGCCACTCTTAGCAAACAAGATTTGAAAGCGATGGACACAAACGAGTTGCGAGCAGCCATTCGCAAAGCCTCCACCAACTTCTTTTTCAAAAACACCAAAAGACGCCCCTATATAATTTCCATAGTCACGGAAGTTTAATCAAAAGAAAGCGGCTTTAAAACTGAGTAAAAAAAAGAAAATAAAAAAAATAAAAAAACTTTTAAAAAATAGTTGATATTTTTTAAAAAGCAGCATATAATAACCAAAGAAGATGTGGCAAGCCTTTATGGCAGAAGTAGCAATTCATTGCGAAGCCCACATCTTCTTTTTTTGTCAACAAACACTTGCGAGTATAATCGAAACATTTTTTTAATAACAAAAAACAGGAGCCGAAGTCCCTGTTTTTTGCATCAGAGTGTAATTTAAGCCGGGTTCTGTATTAAGTGGTCATCTATCTAGGCAATTTGTTGCCAAACTGCTCAAGCGACATTTTTAAAGAACCTAGCGAACAGCGTTAAAACGATTCTTTTTAGCCTTGCTTCGAGTGGGGTTTACAGAGCCCCGATTGTCACCAATCGAGCGGTGGTCTCTTACACCACCTTTCCACCATCACCGC
>CAZJEU010000135.1:0-2071 GCA_964545115.1 uncultured Christensenella sp.
TTTTTGTTTTTTCTGTTGTTGAGAAAGAGTCTTCTTTTCCATTTCTATCTTTTGCTGCTCGTTTGCTTTTTCGAGCAATCGTTTACCCCTTTCCACCAGTTGAATATCGTTTAACGTGGTGCCATGGAACACTTTGTTCATTTTTTGAAATAAAGGAAGAAGAAAAGCAACTCTCTCTCTTCCCCGCTTTTTCCAAAGAATATAAAGCGTGAAAATGAATATGCACATGACAAGAAGAAGAGAGACAAGCGTTATGGCGATTATATTCCCGACATTGGAATACCACCTATCAACAGTGGACACAAAGGCAAAGGAAGAAAAAGAAGAAGTTTGGAAAGTGAGATAATTTCCACTTGTTTCAAAAATGATTTCAGCGACTTCACTTACGTTTGGAGAAACTTTTGTTATTTGAAAAAGAGAGAGTTCTTTGTTTCTCAGATTTTCAGGAAGAAGGAGAGTGACGTGGACGACATCGTTTGGTTGCGTTTCTTCGCCGTTCACAACAAGATAAGTAAGATAAGCAAACTGCACCTGTTCGTCTGAATTTATGTAACCGTTCTCATACAGCAATTGGTTTAGGTTCTCTCGTTGAAAGACGCTTGCCTGCTGGGCATAAAAGGTCGCCTTTGCATTAAATCCTTCTTCCAAGAGGACGGATAGATTATTTGAAGAAAAGGTTTGGTTTTTGATAGTGAGCGTGGCAGAGAGAGCCATAGATGAAAGTCGATTGTGCTCTATGTCTTCAATGGCGTGGTTGCTGTCGGGCACCAGATAAGCAGTGATAACATATTCTCCAACCTGAGTGGTGGAAAAAGGAAGAGTGATTGTCTTTTTGCCATTTTCATCTTCATTTTCGCTAAAAGAACCTGCTGTTCTCTCTCCATTCACGGTAATATAATCAACACTCAGCCCGGCGGGGACTTTTCCCATTTCGAGAGTGCGGGTTTCGCCAGTGTGTAGGAAGGTTTTATTTTCAAAAGAGATTGCGTTTAAATCTGTATCGCTGATAACGCGTTTCATAATTTTAAATTTATAATGAAGGTCTTCGACAGAGCCGTCGTCCCAACGAGTTTTTGCTTTGTCTTTAAGAGCAATCTTGACGTCGTAGCCGTTTTCATTTGCTTCCGTTTGTTCGCGTCCCGTTATAGTCATTTTGGAAGAATCTCTGTTTCTTATATTAAATGTTATCGGTTCGCCGGTGTATTCATATCTTACGTCCTCCGGATAAGGTAGGGCTAGAATGCAGTCGACATAAGTGTTTTTCTCACTTTGTAAAAGGGCAAATTTTGAATCGGCATTGTTGCTGTTTACATACAGCATCACCAGCGTGCCGCTATAACTGTTGATAAGTGTATTTTTAGCAGCCACATAAGCGTTCATTGCAAGTTCTGCGGCGAGAGTGTCGGAGGCATAAGAGATTAATTTAACAATGTTATTCGCTGCATTAAGATAAGCGGTAAGGCTGATTTTTTGAGCGGTGAGAGTGTTATATTTTGCTTCGGCGGCAATCATATGTTCGCTTACAGG
Source organism: uncultured Christensenella sp. (assembly GCA_964545115.1). GTDB lineage: Bacteria > Bacillota > Clostridia > Christensenellales > UBA1242 > UBA7862. Next base: position 1,528 of record CAZJEU010000135.1, read on the forward strand.
AACGGCGCTTCTAGCGATAGAATAATCAGAGATTATATCTTCCACAACAGGTTGTTCAGAAGGATTATAAGGATAATATTCAACTTCCAAAATAGCCGTGGCAGCGTCTGCATAAGCATCGTCAGGAGAAGCAAAAACAGCAAGAAGCGGCTGAAAAAATAATAGCGAAAACAAACTCAAAACTGCGAGAGCGGTGGCTGCAAGTTTCATTTTTGCAGACAAATAGTTTGACGGATTATTCATTTGTTGCCCCCTTAAATTCGTTTCTCATCAGTGCCCAATATTCCTTTTTAGCATAGTGTTTACGGCAAAAAAAGTCAAACAAAATTACGGTCAAAGAGCAAAATTTAGGTGAAGTTATGATGTAGATTTATCACAAAAAACAGATAAGAGAAGTGAAAGATTTGAGATAAGTTGCTTTTTAAATAAAATATTCAAAGATAAAGAACATTAAATTTCGATTTTGAAAAGAAAATTGTTGTCATGTTTTCTTGCTTTTTTCCCATTTATATGGTATATTCTCGTATTCGCAAAAGAAAAGACA
>CAZJEU010000136.1:0-2060 GCA_964545115.1 uncultured Christensenella sp.
CTTCCCCCGCAGTCGGACGAATAAATCCCATCAGAAGTCGGATTGTCGTCGTTTTTCCCGCGCCATTTTCCCCCACAAAACCAATCGTTTCCCCTCTTTCAAAGGCAAAATCCAGCGAAAACACTCCCCGTCCGCCGCCATAATCTTTGCTCAAATTCTTTCCCTCAATCAACGCCACTTTTCACTTCCTTAACCTTTTTATTCTTATCATAAAAATCAAGAAAATAATCTTCAAGCGTAAACGGAATCTCGCTCACAAACCTCACTTTTCGCTTAGAAAGTTCAAGGAATAGTCGGTTGATTTCTTCCCCACTTGTCGTCAGTCGCACCTGATTAAATTCCTCTTTGCTCAAAATTATATTAAAGTTCTGCTTCTTAAAATCCACATAATCTCTCCTGTTCGAAAACTCAATTTTATAAGTCCGATTAGTCAAATTCTTGAAGTCTTCCGTCTTCACCTGCGACACAATAACCCCGTCTTTAACAATGGCAAGACGGTCGCACGTAGCATCCACCTCTTTGAAAATATGGCTGGAAAGCAAAATGGTTTTCCCCCTCTTTTTCTCTTTTTTAATAAAGTCAACAAATCTTTTTTGCATCAACGGGTCCAACCCGCTCGTCGGCTCGTCCAGCATCAAAATGTCCGGATCATGCATAAACGCGGTTACAATGGCCAACTTACGCTTGTTCCCCAGCGCCATTCGCTTTATGGGGCCTTTGGCATTAAAGTCAAATTGCTTCAACAGTTTTTCAGTATAACTCAAATCCTTCACTCCACGCAGCTGCGCCATATATCTCAAAAATTGCTCTCCGGTCAAACTTTCAAAAAGCGCAATCTCGCCCGGCAAATACCCCACTTTTTTCAAAATCTCGCTATTTCCCCAAACGTCTTTCCCCTCAATCTTCACCTCACCCGAAAGAGGCCTGATAAATCCCATCAAATGTCTGATAGTCGTCGTCTTCCCCGCTCCATTCGGGCCCAAAAGCCCAAAAACCTCCCCCTTTTCCACCGAAAAAGACAGGTCAAACACCCCTCTTTTATGCCCATAATCTCTCGTCAAATTCTTCACCTCAACAACCGCCATCCCCTCTCCCATCTAACAATCATATGCCCCCACCCCACCCATAATCACATATGTTCAAAGTATTTTTCTGCATATATTTTACAATATTTACTCCAAATTAAAAAACGAAATATCAATCAATACGCTTCCACGAAATTGAAAAAATAACTAAACCCATTCTATTTATTAAAAAAGTCCCCAAAATTTTTATGCCCAAATGAAAATATACGGAACCACTCCACAGGACAACTTTACCGCATAAAGATAATACATAAACACACTTGCACCAATCATCACCACCGGCAGCATATATTTATGTATCTTTATTTCTTTCATGCCCTCAATAAACAGTGGGATAAGAATGATGAGGGCGAAAAAGAAATACATCGAGAACCTATTAACCAGAGCCTGATACCCAAGCATAAATCCAACCGTCCTTATAAGCGGCACCATAAAGAAAGCAAATAAGAAGAATTCATAATTTTTCTGCTGTTCTTCATTCAATTTTAACTTATTTTTAAATCCATAAAAAATTGCGACTAGAAACATAAGCCCCACAGTATACAAAATGTCAATTAAATTAGTCGTTTCGTTAAAAATTTGATTATTAATAAAGTATTTTTCGTAATAATTAACCCCGAAAAGCAAGTCTAACAGTTGCATTATAGGCCTAAACGCTAAGATTCCTATGACACTCAGCATCACAAAGACTAAAATAGTTTTCCAATTAAACTTCAAAAATTTAAACAACACAAAAAGGAAACATAAAATGGCGCTTTTATGGAAAAGAAACGCAAAAAGAATAAAAAATATAGACAAAAGTGTTTTATTTTTTTTTAGATAAACGAGTGCCACTGCCACCAGCGCTATGGCTATTATCTGTCGATACGCGCTAAAACTCTGCGCATAAACCCCCAACGATACAAATAGAAACCAACTAAGAGTCTGGTCGCTTGAAAAGTTTTTTATAAAAATAAAAAAACAACCCATTGTAAT
>CAZJEU010000137.1:0-2049 GCA_964545115.1 uncultured Christensenella sp.
ATTATCCTTATAGTCATCATAGTGTTTTATTTTTAAAAAAGGAATTAAAATGCTTTTTGACCTGATTTTCAACACCAGTGGATTGGTCTTTTATGAGAAAATTATTATTTTTTTCACCTTCACTTTTGCTGTTGTTTTAGCCATCACTGTTCACGAATTTGCCCACAGCTACGCCGCATATAAACTGGGAGATAAAACTCCTAAACTGCACGGGCGCTTGACTCTAAATCCGCTGGCTCATTTTGATTTTGTCGGGCTTTTCTCTTTTCTTTTCTTTGGTTTTGGCTGGGCGAAACCCGTGCCGATAAATACATATAATTTCAAAAATATAAAGAGAGATTCTCTTATAACCAGCCTTTCTGGTATTTTTACAAACTTCATTTTTGCTTTTTGTTTCTATCCGCTTTCTTTGTTGCTTGATTCCATTTCGCACCAAAGCGTTGTATGGCTGATTTTTACTTATTTGTTCTATTATATCTTTTCTGCCAACTTACTTTTTATGACTTTCAACCTTCTGCCCATCTATCCACTTGACGGCTTTAATGCCATTGCTGCATACTTAAAATATACCAATCCCTACGTCAATTTTATGAGAAAATATGGAGGCTTTGTCCTAATTGCAGTCGTGTTAATTTTTGCCCAAACAGGGATTTTCCAGCTTTTAGTTTCCTATATGGGTCATCCCATACGAGCCTTCTGGGGACTATTTTTTTAAAGATAAACGAAAAGGTGAAAAGATGAGAGTTAAGAAAAACAAAGAACTGACAGAGCAACTGGAATTTATAGACACAGGTTATGCCTTCAAACTGGAAAATTTTGAAGGGCCGGTGGAGCTTTTGTGGCATATGATTAAAGATGCTAAGATAGAGATTTTTGAAGTGAAACTTGCTGATATGACAGAGCAATATCTTGAATATATGAGCGGTCTGGACGAACTTGACCTTGAAAAGGCGAGTGATTTTATAAACATAGCAGCGACGCTTATTGAAATTAAATCGAAATCGCTCTTGCCAAATATGGAAAGCGAAAGCGAAGAAGAAGGTGACTCCGAAGCGATGTTACTCTTGAAAATCAAAGAATATGACCTTTTTCAAGGCGCCATTGCCAACTTGCGACCCATCGAAAATGTCGATAGATTTTACCGCGAGCCAGACGAAAAGGTCAATGACTATCGTTATGTGCTTGGAGAAATGAATTTGGATGGACTGCTTGACGCATTTGCAAAACTGCTTAGCCGAGTGAAGAAAGAAGAACAGCAAATCATCCCTAGAAAGATTGAAAAAGATAGGTTCACGGTGGCGGAGAAAATAGTTTCAATCAGACAAAACCTTTTTGAAAAAAAGCGAATGTTGTTTTCCGAATTTTTTGGTGAAGACTATACAATGAGCGAAATGATAAACCTTTTTCTCGCCGTTTTAGAACTTCTTAAAATGCAAGAGATTAAAGTAAGACAAGAGAAACTTTTTGATGAAATTGACATTGAACTTAACGAAAAATATGAGGAGATAAAACAAAATGCTTAGTGAAAAAGACGAACTAGGAAAGGTGCTGGAAGCATTGCTATTTGTATCTGGACAAGGTGTGGAAATTAAAGACATTGCCGAAAAATTGGAAGTGAGCGAAAAAGAAGTGAAAGATGCGGTGGAAGAGTTGAAAGAAAAACATTCTGCTGATGGAGTCAACGTCGTGACCTACAAAAACAGCGTGCAACTTTGTTCCAACCCCAAATATGCCGAAGATATAGCCACCGTTCTCAACCCCATTCGTGAAAAACTTCTTACAAAAGCCGCTATGGAAACCGCTGCAATCGTCGCCTACAAACAACCGGTGACGAGATTGGATATCGAGCAAATCAGAGGCGTCAGTTGTGATTATGCCTTGCAAGTTTTAATAAATTTTAAGCTGGTGGAAGTCATTGGCAGAAAGGATGCAATCGGCAAGCCTTTGCTTTACGGCACGACTGACGAGTTTTTAAAAAGGTTCGAACTTCAAACCATAAACGATTTGCCCGATTATGATGAATTGTTAGAAAGGATTGCAATCTTACAT
>CAZJEU010000138.1:0-2038 GCA_964545115.1 uncultured Christensenella sp.
AAGACGCAGTTGGTTGATGGTCTTTTTGGTGGGCATTTTGAAGTGGTGGCTTTGGACAGTGAGGGGAATATTGCAGAGGTTGAGGAAGAAAACAAAAATGTTTTTTCCAACATTTTTACGACAACGTTGAATGATGGTTGGGTAAAATATTCAATGTTTATTCTTTGTGAAAAATCGCAAAGTGTTAAAGTTATTTTAGGCTTGGGCACACAGGAAAATGAAGCACAGGGGAAGATATATTTTGATGATTTGATTGTGAGAGAAGTGGAAAAGACCACCTATGCACAGATGAACGAAGACCCGACGACCATCGTTTCTGCAACTGTTCAACTGCCTGACGAACCCGAAGAAAATGATGGGACTTCTTCCTCGTCTTCTGACTTTGGTCAAGTGAACATTTGGGCACTTGTTTCTTCTCTTCTGTTGGTGGCAGCACTGTTGTTGGCACTTGCTGGTTATTTAATCAGACAAATTCCTAAGAAAAAGGTTAAGAAAGTGTCTAAAAAGAATAATTATGTTATCTCTATTAAAAAGGTTAAAGAGCAAGACATTCAACGAGAACTTAAAGCTAAACGAGAAAAAGACTTGACTGCACTTAAAGAAGAATTGACAGGAGCGCAAAAGGAATATGATCAGTTGCAGCAAAAATATAACGAAGATATCGCTGACAAAGACGAAGTGGAGAGTCGTGAGATTTATAAGGAATTTGCCACCAGTGCAAACAAAATGGTGTCGCGAATTGAATATTTAAACTCTGCCATTGCCTACCTTAACGACCCATCGATTATCAGACAGTCAGAAGTGAGAGAAATTAAAAGACGGAACAAACAAAATAAACTTGAATTTGAACGGGAAATGCAAAAAGAATATGAAAAAATAAGCAGCGATGAAGTGAGTAAAAAGCCCGTGAAAAACAGAAAAATAAAGAAAGTTTAGTATAAGAAAAAGAGTGACTTTAATCACTCTTTTTTTATTCCTTTATAAAATTCAGTCAGTCAATCTTTTTGAAATAACTTCGTCGGCGTTTATGTTTTATGTGGTCGAAAGCTTGCCATTGCGACTGGATGCGGGTGTTGTCTTCGAGCATGAGATTGGTTTCGGCGTATTTGATTTTTTTCTCTATCATTCCCTTGATGAGATAGGACACAACTAGCGAATTTACTCCCTTGTTTTGGTATTCAGGACGAATAGAAATAAGCCCCAGATCGATGGCTTTGGGACGTTTTATTTGCATCATCATTCGGAAGATACCCAAAGGAAAAAGTCTGCCTTTGCTTTTGTTGATTGATTTTGAAAGTGAAGGTAAAGCGATGCCAAAGGCAACGAGTTGGTCTTCTTCGTTGACGATGCCGATGACAAAGTCTTTGTTTATAATCAGTTTGAATTGGTCGATGAGCGATTCTTTCATCTTTTCTGAAAAGGGCACCACTCCATAGAGAGGAGAGTAGGCGGCGTCAAGCGTATCGAAAAATTGTTCTTTATATTTTTTGATGAACGATTGAATGCTTTTGGGATGAACGACTTTCAGTTTAAACTTTTTGGCAACGAGTTCGGCGATGCGGTCAATTTTTTCATTTCTTTCTTTGGGTGCAAAGATGCGATATTCCACCCAGTCGACTTCCTTTTTGAAACCGTATTTTTCTACAAGGTTGGGATAGTAGTCATAATTGTATTGTTCTTCAAAAGTGGATACTTGGTCGAACCCTTCGATGAGCATTCCTTCCCTGTCTAAATCGTTGTAGCCCATGGGGCCGTGGATGACCTCCATTCCATTTTGTTTCGCCCAGTTTTCCACAGCAGAAAAGAGCGCGTGAGAGACTTTTTCTTCATTGATAGAGTCAAAGCGCGAAAAGCGAACTCTCTTTTGTCCCATTTTTTCGTTGTATAATTTCTGGATGATGCCACAAATGCGACCGACCACTTTTCCGTCTTTATAGGCAAGAAAACTTTTGACAATGCAGTCGTCGAAAGACTCGTTTTTCTTGGGGTTAAATTTGTTTTTTTCGTCTATGTTCAAAAAGGGAACGAAGTAAGGCAC
>CAZJEU010000139.1:0-2031 GCA_964545115.1 uncultured Christensenella sp.
TCTCAAATATCCATCAAAAGTCCGATTAATCGTTAAATTATATATATAATCATAACAATCTTCTTTAGTTAAGGCATTGAATGCTTCCTGTCATTCAGGAATTACTACTTCAGTAATTTTTCGTACAGTCTTTCTCCTAATTCGCGTAAACTTTCCTTTGTTATTTTGAATGTATTTTTGCCAACCGTAGTGGCATTCTTAAAATACCATTGTTCCCATTCATCAATTGTATTAGGCTGACATTCCCTAATTAAAGCCATAACAGCACCTACTTTGTTGGGCCTTGAAAGTTGATAAGTTTGTGTAGCGTAATTAAGGACTTTTTCCTTCTTACCAAATTCTAATGAATATCTCTTTATAATGTTTTTATTCATTGATAAAAGAATTAAATTTCGTTTTATATTTAAAATCAATGGAATTATCTACTAATACTAAATTTTCCTTGAGCAAGTGTGCATTTATAAATGTTTTGTTTATCATTTTCGTACTCAACAAATTTAAACATCAAGCACAAAAACATTAAATATTTTAGAGATAAGCTTTGTTTGAAAATTTTTGTTTTTGATTATTTCGGGCTGTAAGCACCATCCTTAACGTTGCACTATTGTATGACTGATTCTGCTTGCTTTAATCATCCTCCCACCACATCCATACAAAGTTCATATGCTTACTCGTCTTTTGCTTTTGTTTTGGGTTTGGCTATGTATTTATATTGCAATCTTTCTATGTTCTGTTCTTTAAAAATAATTTTCTACAGCAAATTTGAATTGATTTATAAAAATTTGTTTGAATGCTGATATATTGTTTTGCTCATAAAACAAAAGCATAGACTTTTTATAATCAATGGAATCAACTGTTCGAAAAGAAATAGGACAATATCTATTTGCGATTAAAATTGCGTTTGAGGTAATTCTTCCCATGCGTTTGTTACCGTCCGTGAATGCTTGAAGATACGAAAGCAATACCAAAGCATACAATGCTTTTTCAAAAATATTCTTGCGATTATTTATTAAATCGCAAATTTGCTGTAATGCCTCGCGTATTTGAAACTCGTTATCAATTTGTGATGATTTCCAACTTAAATCAATGGCCAATCGCTCCATATCCTTATGGTATTCGAAAGTAGAAAGCCGGTTTCTATTGCTGATAAAAACACTTTGCAAGTTATTTAGAACGGTTAATTCTTCATCTGTATATAGAGAAACATTTTGTAGCATTTCCGTAATAAGAGCAAAATTGTAATGCGTTAAAATCTCCCTCTCGTCAATTTCTTTACTGAAATAATCATTCAAATCTATCGGATAAAAAAGATTAAAAGTGGGGGATAGTGAATAGCGTGTGTTTTTTGCCTTTCCTTGTTGAACAATGTGTCCTTTCTCTGATAGTTTTGACAGATTACGTTTTACAGTTGCATAACTAACAATAGCATTCAGACCTTCAAAAATTTCTTTTGAAGATGTATTAGCATTACTTTTTAAATACTCCAATATTAATTGCTGTGTTTCCATCTCTTATCTTTTGAGCTCACTATATAGCGATATTTGATGCAAATATATGCTTTTTGAGCTGAATAGCATTGCTTTTTGAGCTAAATATATAATCACGAAAACCAAATGTGCATCATATGCTAATTTCCCCCTCCTCATCACTCCCTCACCTCCAACAATACATTCAGCTCTACATCGTCTCGTCCGTAGTCGGTGCTGAGGTAGTGGATGGTTTGGTCTCTCATAAGGGCGCCGGTGTTTATGTCGTAGTCTTTGGAACGTTGAGTGCTGGATAGCGACTTGATGATTGCCTGAGTGGCATCGCTGTTGGTGGTTTTGCATTGCAAGAGCCCGTTACCGAAGATCCAATTGTCGATATTGTGGAGATGCAGACTTTGGTCGTAATCCCATTCGCTGATTTTGACAATGCGTGGGTCTTCTTCGTGAATGGTTTCAGTCTCATTGAGGGTGTGAGTAACACAGTGGATACTAAGTTCACCGGATTTGAATCCGTATTCAATTGTTGTGGTTTTCGTAATATGTT
>CAZJEU010000140.1:0-2002 GCA_964545115.1 uncultured Christensenella sp.
TCTGTTTTCAAACTTGGAAAAGAAAATATTTATGTTTTGCCACCTGTTTTAAAACGTCGAGGATTATCATTATCGCTTGCCTTTCCAGTCGCAAAACGAATGGGAAGAAATTTTGTTTCACGACCCATTGGTGTGATTTTAGTTAATAAGAATGCCAAAGAGCGTTTTTATGATATGAATGAATTTGAGTTCACCAATTTTTCACAAAATTTTGAAAAAGAATATATGTACAAAACTTATGAACAGGAATATTTGAAAGCAACCCTAAATTTGCTGGCAACGTGTTATCCAAAATTGCCTTTTATTATGAAAAAAGAGTATAATCAAAAATATTTACTTCGGGTCAAAAATTCATTTGATGAGAGATATTGGACTTTTTATCAGGATTTAATTGCGAATAAGTTTTTTTCTGTGTCAAAAGCTGTGGTTAAAAAACGAACAGATTTAGAAAAAAAGAAAGATATAACAAAAAAGAATGTTTCGAAAAGCAACTTTTTTATCAAAAAAGAAGTGTTTTTCGAACTTAAAAACTTTGTTTTCGATGAGATTTGGAATAATTTTGAAAAAGAAAAAGAGTTTTCAAAACTTATTTTTTTGGAACTTATAGGCGAAATTTTAAGAAAAAAAGATGCTTATGAAGACAAAAACAAAATGTTGGAACAGAAAAAAATAAACGTGGCGAAGGCCTATGCCAGAAGTGTAAACTTTTTGGTGGAAGATGAGAAAAGTGTCAATCATCTTGCCGAAGAAATTTTTGTTTTTTTAGAAGGAATTTTAACAGAAGAAAAAAACAAGGTTTTTGATAAGATTGCTGCAAAAAAGATTAAAGAAGCCTGTTTTATTTTAAATAATAACCTACCTAAATTAAAAGATGAGAGGGCGAAAAAATTGTTTACTTCTTATTTTAATCGGTTGGTGAAAGATTATTCTTCGGCAGAAAAGAAAAGTGTTTCTCATATTCTTTTTGCTTATTTATTTTTATTTTTAGATTGATTTTATTTTTTAGAATCGTTATAAAAATCGAAAGCCTTCATAATCTCATTAAGTTCTTCCTTAGGGTTAACTGCCTCTTTTAGGTCGAAACCGCTTTCATTCGGTGCCAGATTGTTTTTTGAAAGAAACTTTGATGCAGCTTTTTCGTCATATCTTGACTGTTCTTCAAAAGTAGGTTTTGAATAGGAATTATTCTTTTTGGCGAACATAATGCTTTCAAAATTTTTGCCATTAAAAACTTTATCTTTTGAGAGAAATCTATCGACATCAATAAAATCTGGTTTGAGTTTTCCTTGCTGTCTTGATGTTTTTTCTATTTTTGAAGACAATATTTCGCCTTTTTGAAAGGTTAAATCATTCAATTCCTTTTGCATTTGTTTTTCTAAATTCTCAGTTTTTTCTTCTTGAAGTTGTCCTTTATTATCTTTTTCTATCCTAATTTCTCTGCGTGAATTAACAGCCAATTCTGGCAGTTTGTTTGAATCTATCATTTTGGAAAGAAGACGTTTCATAGGGTCTCCCGATTCTGTTTCTTTGATGTTTTCGCGTTGGGCTTCAATGTTTCTTTCCAGAGAATTTCGACATACTTGAATTAACCGAAGCAACTCTTCCCTGCTTGTTTTTTCGTTTATAAACTGGTCATCACTCAACAATTTTTCCATTTTTGAATAAAGCAGATTGATTTTTTTTGTTTCAAGTTCGTAAATATTTATTGAACTGCTTTCTATGACCTTGGCTCTTTCGACTGCCGAAACAAGAGAAGAAACCAGTTCGTTATCGCTGGAAATAACCGCTTTTTCTAGTTGGTCTTTGAGATAAAATATTCTGTTTTTCTGTTCAGAAAGGCGAGCTTCATAATCGTTTCGTAACCTTAAAATATAGTTCTGCACTTCCGCTTGGCAGAAACCCTGTTTTACGATTTTAAAATTTTCCATAGAAATAGTATAATATTTTTTTAACTTTTTTCAAAATATTTTCCCCATTTTTGGCTATTAGGAAACTTTTTAGC
>CAZJEU010000141.1:0-1988 GCA_964545115.1 uncultured Christensenella sp.
CACTTTGTTTTTCTACAAACCCAACAACGATAACTCCACTTCTCAAAATCCAGCAAAAACACCGCCCGAAACACCGTCCCAAAAGCCTTCTCAAAATCCAGCAAAAACACCGCCTCAAAAGTCTTCTCAAAACCCAGTGAAAAAATCATCTCAAAATCCCTCTAAAAACAAAACCAACCCTTCCACCCAAAACCCTTCTAAAAACAAAATCAACCCTTCCACCCAAAATCTCTCTTCAAAGGCTAAGAAAAAATGAAAAGAAATTGGACAGTAATCGCACAAAACGCTTCCACTCGACTGGACATTTTTGTCGCTTCAAAAGAGCCTTCTCTAACCAGAAGTTTTATCAAAAACCTAATAACTCAGGGCAAAATTTTAGTTAATGATAGCCACGTAAAAGCAGGTTTTTCTCTTAGCGAAAACGACAAAATTTCCGCTGAGATTCCCGCCGCCACACCCACCCAAATTCTTCCCGAACCGCTCTCTCTTTCCATCATATATCAGGATGCCGACCTTCTCATCGTCGACAAACCGCAAGGAATGGTCGTCCACCCCACCTCCACTCTCAAAACAGGCACACTGGTAAACGCACTTTTGCATTCAGTCAAAACTCTCAGCACCAAAAGTGGCGAAACCCGCCCCGGCATTGTCCACCGCATCGACAAAGACACGTCTGGGCTTCTCGTCGTGGCAAAAAACGACGCCACTCACATCTCTTTGCAAAAACAAATCGCAGAGCATTCCTGCCAGCGCAACTATCTTGCCGTTGTCCACGGAACATTCACCCAACCCCAAGGGCTTTTAACTTCTCACCTTGCTCGCGGAAAGCGAAACTACGAAAAAATTTTTGTCGTCCCGCCACAGCAGGGCAGATTGGCGCAAACATATTACGAAGTCTTAAAGTCCACCGCCGCCTTTTCGCTTGTGGAGTTTTCTCTCAAAACTGGCCGCACCCACCAGATAAGAGTGCAATCAGCCTCAATGGGACACCCCGTTGTCGGCGACAAAAAGTATGGCAAAAAATCAGAGAAGTTTTCGCTAAATGGTCAACTTCTTCACTCCCACAAACTCGCCTTCATTCATCCAAAAACTCACGAAAAGATGGAGTTCACCAGTCCCCTTCCGCAATATTTTGAAGCTTTTTTGCTGAAAAACAATTTGAAATAACCCTCTATTCTCTCAAAATTATTGACTAAAAACAAAAAATTGCCGATAATCACTTAAAAGGTGAAACAAATGGAATCTCGAAAAACAATCAATTTTATAGCTTACATTGCCCTTGCCCTAATCGCGCTGACTATCACTGCGAACTATATTTTAACCAAATTTTTCGTCATCGACACCGCAATTATCGAGATAATAAACACCGCCATTTTCTATCTCACTCTTTTCATCACCACCATTTCCGCCTTGGCTCACGCCGCCAGCAAGCGCAACAATGCCTATATGGTCGTGCTTATTGCCTTCATTTTGGCGATAGTCCTCTTTGGCATTTTGCTCTGAAATCTATTAGATAAAACAAGGTTAAACTCAAAAATTCTCTAATTTTTTAACCAAAATAAAACCTATCTTTATTCAAAGGTCGCTATGAAAAACTTTTTCAAAAGAAATTTAACAATATTGCTCTTTTTTCTTGCAGGAATTTGCTGCTTTTTTCTCTCACCGCTCTTTGTCCTTTTTTTACCCATCGGGCTTATGCTCTTGGCAATCCCCTCAGCAATCCTTGCCATAAAAAGTAAAAAAAAATATAACGCACTAAAAGATTACGACCCATCAACAAATATTTTCGACGCCACCACTCTTCATTATGACGAAGAAGTTTATTACATCGGCACCGAAAGCGAAAAAAACATCCAAATGAAAAACGCGTTTTCTCGTTTCAACGCCCTTGGTCCCACCATTATTTTTGGTTTTTTGTCCATCGCCCTTGTCATAATGGCAATAATGGCCTTCTTCTTGCCACGGCGTTTTTGCAGAGCCAACTTTTT
>CAZJEU010000142.1:0-1966 GCA_964545115.1 uncultured Christensenella sp.
TTCTAAATCAGTCTTTCTCATCAATTTTTTTTATCAAATCAATTGATAAAAAGACAGAAATATGGTAGTTTTAAGGCATAAAATGTTTAATTTTTTGACTTATTGGAAACTTAAAAATCGCAGATGGCAAAAACTAGGTAAGAAAAAACGAATTAAAGTTTTCCAAAAAATGGAGAATATCGAAGCGAAAAGACAGGGCAGGAGACCGCTGGTTATTTTGTCAAGCCGTCTTGAAGAAAACATGCAAGGGCTCTGCGATATGCACTCGGGCGAAATGCTTTTGAGCGAAGAGTTTTTTTTGCAAAAACATAATCAATTTTTAGGTTTAACCATTCTTTTTCACGAAGGACGCCACGCTTTTCAACACAACGAAGCAGAGAAGACACAAGAAAAAAACGCCTTTTTTTCCAAAAGAAATAAATGGAAAAAGGGGCTGGAATGTTATGTTAATTATGATAAAAACGACAAATTTTCTTATTATGCGATGCAGGATGTCGAACGAGATGCCAATGTTTATGCGCTGAAACGTTTGAAAAGTCTGGAATTTTGGTTTAAGAATGAAGAAGGTTTTTTGTTGGCTTTGCAACAAAAACAACGTGAGTTAAACGAGCAGGTGACACGTGCCAAAAAGGAACTGGGAATTTTTTATAAACTAAAAGTAAAGTGGCGAAACAGACGTGAACGGGGGAAAAGATAATCTTTTGGTTTTACGACTCTTTCAAAAAATTACTTAGCGCCACCATAACACCCAATTTGCCGAAGTCATAAGTCAAGGCTCCTTGCGCAAACACCCGAAAGGGCGCCACAACGGGCCCGTCGCAACTCAGTTCGAGAGTGGAACCTGTGGTGAAACTGCCACTTGCCATAATTTCTTCGTGTGGATAACCCGGCATTTGCGAAGGTACTGGCGTTGCGAAACTGTCCACCATCGTGCCTTTTTGATAAGCTGCACAAAATTTTTCCATATTTTCTCGGCTGCCGAGAGTGAGCACTTGCACAATGTCACTTCTTGTTTCGTTCCATTTTGGCGACACTTCAAAGCCTAGTTTTTCCAACATAAAAGAAAGCAGCGCCGCCGTTTTTAGAGCCGAACAAACAACTCCCGGTGCCATAAAAAGACCTTTGAAAAACCCCAAAAGTTGTCCATAATTCGCCCCTGCATCTTTGCCCACACAAGGCGAAGAAAAGCGTTCGGCAACGTCGTTTATAAGCTCCCGTTTGCCCACCACATAGCCACCTGCTTTCACCATCCCGCCACCCAAATTTTTCATCAGCGACCCCACCAGAATATCGCAACCCACTTCAATAGGTTCGCGCTCCTGAGTGAAATCTCCGTAGCAATTATCCACCATAATAATGACGTCGCTGTTTACTTCCCGAATGACTCGTACCACTTTTTCGATTTGAGAAATACTGAGACTTTTTCTGTTCGAATAGCCACGGGAACGCTGAATTTCCACCAACTTAACATCTCTTTTTGCCAGTCTTTTTTTAATTTGAAGATAGTCAAAATCATTTTCGACAAGGTCAATTTGTTCATATAAAATGCCATTTTTTAAAAGGGAATTTCGGCTTTCTCCCGCCAAGCCAATAACGCTTTTAAGCGAATCATAAGGCTCTCCGCTGATAGAAATCATTGTGTCGCCGTGCTTTAAAAGCCCAGAGAGAGCGAGAGTCAAAGCGTGCGTGCCTGACATTATTTGCGGCCGTACCAGCGCGTCTTCTGCCTTGAAAATGTGACAATAGATTTTCTCCAAAGTATCTCTGCCAAAATCATAATAACCATAGCCCGTCACTTCTGCAAAGTGAGAAGATGACAGGCGATTGTCGTGAAAAGCTTTCATAACTTTGCCACTGCAAAGAAGGGAAATTTGTTCAAATTCTTTAAACTTTTTTTCCAACTTTTTCTCTGCGTCTTTTGTCAATTTTACAATTTTTTCATTTATTCCCAGCGACTTATAATCCA
>CAZJEU010000143.1:0-1920 GCA_964545115.1 uncultured Christensenella sp.
CCTTGGAGTGAAAAAATGAAATTGACGGACGTAAAAAAACTTTATCTTGACAGCGAAGGCTACCAGAATAAGACAGTAGAAGTGGGCGGCTGGGTGAGAAGTGTTCGTGATAATAAAAATTTTGGATTTATAGATTTGAATGATGGAACCTGCTTTAAAGGAGTGCAAGTGATTTTTACTTCGCAAAATTGTGAAAATTTTGAGGAAGTGGCGCGGCTCAATGCAGGAAGCAGTATTCGTGTGAAAGGTCTTTTTGTCCTAACGCCCGACAACAGACAGCCTTTTGAAATTCAGGCAGAGAAAGTGGAAATAATTCAAAAGACTTTTAACGATTATCCTCTTCAAAAGAAAGGTCATTCCCTGGAATTTCTGCGTGAACATGCCTATTTGCGACCACGAACCAATCTTTTTAATGCCATTTTTCGGGTGAGAAGTGAGATGGCTTTTGCCATTCATTCCTTTTTTAAGCAAGAAGGATTTGTTTATACTCACACGCCCATCATCACAGGGGCGGATTGCGAAGGTGGCAGTGACCTTTTTAAAGTGACGACTCATGATATTTATGACAAAAAAGCTATGGAGAAAGCCCGTCCTGAAAGTGACTTTTTCGGGAAGAATGTTTTTCTCACTCCGACGGGACAGTTGGAAGGAGAAGCGCTTGCGATGGCTTTTTCCAGAATTTACACCTTTGGCCCCACCTTTCGTTCGGAAAATTCTAACACTGCACGGCACGCCAGTGAGTTTTGGATGATTGAACCAGAGATGGCTTTTTATGATTTAAAAGACAATATGATGATTATCGAAAAAATGGTGAAATTTCTCATTCAATATTTGTTTGATAACTGCGCTGATGAATTGGAGTTTTTTAATTCCTTCGTGGATAAAGGGCTGAAAGAACGATTGCAAAAAGTGCTTGGCAGTGAATTTAAGCGTTTGACATACACTGAGGCAGTAGAGATTTTAGGAAAAGTAAATGATAAGTTTGAATTCAAAGTTTCGTGGGGGGTAGATTTGCAGAGCGAACACGAGCGATATCTTACTGAACAAGTCTTTAAAAAACCAGTGTTTTTAACTGATTTTCCACGAGATTTCAAGGCTTTTTATATGAGATTGAACGATGATAAGAAGACGGTGGCTGCTTGTGACCTGCTGGTGCCGGGCGTGGGTGAAATTGTGGGCGGAAGCCAAAGAGAAGAACGACTGGAAGTGCTTTTGGAACAACTGAGTTTTCACGACCTTAAAGAGAGTGATTATTGGTGGTTTGTTAATTTAAGGAAATTTGGCGGGGTTATTCACAGTGGGTTCGGTTTGGGTTTTGAGCGCATTTTAATGTATTTAACAGGAGTTTCAAACATTCGAGACGTTACTATTTTTCCAAGAACACCAAAAAACTGCGAGTTCTAAAACATATAAAGAACAAAAAAAGTCCTAAGCATAACCTTAGGACTTTTTATAACGTTTACTTTTTTCTTCTAACAATTTATAGTTAGGGACACAGATCAAATATTTTTGAGCGTGTATAGAAGTTTTATATCTTCCAATCTTTTGATTATATATTATTCTTGATTTTCGATAAATCTCTTTTCGGTTTTTAGTTATAAATTCCAATTCTTTAATTACTAATATTTTATAATTTTCATCTTTTTCTAGGGAAGGATTATATTTCGTCATCGCATCTTTTGGAACTGGTATCATATTTCCTATTAAAATTCTAGCTTTCAATTCATCCTGTCCAGATTCGTTTTTAGAAATTATCTTTATTAAAAAGAGTGGGTCTTTTCTTATCGAATTATCAGATAAATAATCTTTCTTTTTAGGGCTAGATAATGGTGCGAAATAGTCAAATCCGTTGACTTTGATAACGACTCCAATATATTTTCTAGTATGAATCCTTTTCCCTATTTTACTGTCACATATATT
>CAZJEU010000144.1:0-1907 GCA_964545115.1 uncultured Christensenella sp.
ATTTAAAATTTTGTTGATATTTGAAACCTTCGTATATTTGTGCGTTATATGTCATTTTAAGATACCGCACAACTGACAGATATTTGAATTAAAATTGAAACTTTGAGCATCAAAACAACAACTAAATTTGTAACTTTGCAAAAATCAAAATTTGAATGGAGTTAGCAGTAAAACAAAATATAAAAAATAAATTTGGGCAATACTTTACACCAAAAGTAGTGGCTGACTTTATGATTGGTTTAGCTGACATTTCAAAAAATTCAAAAGTTTTAGAGCCATCTTGTGGCGAAGGTGTTTTTCTAGAAACGTTGCAACAAAGAGGGTACAACAATCTGACCGCTTTTGAAATTGACGAAGATTTAGCAACTGACTTTCCATTTGTTCGTTATGAAAGTTTTGTAAGTGCCAACATTGACGACAAGTTTGATTTAATTATCGGGAATCCGCCATACATACGTTGGAAGAATTTGGAAGATGAATTAAAACAAGAGCTTTCTACCAATCCAATTTGGAATAAATATTTCAATTCGCTTTGCGATTATCTGTACATTTTCATTCTCAAATCCATTGAATTATTAAACGAAAATGGGCAACTGATTTTCATTTGCCCAGAGTATTGGATGAATACAACTCATTCCATTTCGTTACGTAACTATATGGTGCAAAATGGTTATTTTGAAGAAATTTATCATTTTAATGAAACGCCAATTTTTGACAAAGTAACCGTTTCAATCGTTATTTTCAAGTTCGTAAAAAGCAAACAAAAAACGGACAAAATAAAAGTTGCAAAATTTTATGCTAATCAACGCTTGACTTCGGAAACACTTAAAAATTTACACACTCAAATTCCATTCAAAGATGCAGAATACTTGCAAGTTTCTCAGTTCAAAACCAATGAACGTTGGGTGTTACAAAGTGATGAAGTAAGAGGAGAATTGCAACAATTAGAAATTGTTTGTCAAAAACAAAATCCAACTTCGTTATTAAGTTTTTTTGATGATGAAAAAATAGAGTTTCATACTATTGGCGAAATCTGCGACATCGGAAACGGACTTGTAAGCGGTTTGGATAAAGTGTTTCAAGTGAACGGACACGAATTAAATAGTGCCGAGAAATCAGCAACAATTGACGTAATTAAAGCAAAAGATTTGACACCGTTTTTTGCCGAACACATTACAAAATATATTTTCATCAATGAAGGTTTGGAAGAAATCGAATTTAAAAAAACGTATCCAAATTTTTATGTGCATTTTCAAAAACATAAAGCAAATTTAGAAAAACGCTATCAATACAACCGTAAAATAAATTATTGGGAATGGGTTTTTTTACGAAATTTCAACTTATTCAGCAAAGCCGACAAACGAATTTTTGTTCCTTGCAAAGAACGAATTTCTAACAAAGATTATTTTCGTTTTGCACTCGTTCAAAGAGGAGTTTTCCCGACACAAGACGTTACGGCAATTTTCAGAAAGCCTGAAACGAAGGAAAGCATTGAATACATTTTGGCTTATCTCAACCAACCAATAATTTTTGATTGGTTAAAATACAATGGTATCGTAAAAGGCAACATCGTTGAGTTTTCAGAAAAACCGATTGCAAGTATTCCGTTCAAAAAGATTGATTGGAACAACAAAAACGAAGTTTCGCTACACCATTCCATTACCGATTTGACACAGCAATTTTTGACAACAAAAAATGAACTCTTGCTTGTAAAAATTAACACACTCTTTAATAAACTCTTTGAAATCCGAAAATGAACGTAAATTACACTAAGTTAGCAAAGAATATAAAAGGCACTTCCGTTCCCAAACCACTTTCGGGAACATTGTCGGGACACGCAGCAGGCGAACCATTTGACAAACACGTTTATAGTGAAATCAAAAAGCAATTACCCAATAATACATTTA
>CAZJEU010000145.1:0-1857 GCA_964545115.1 uncultured Christensenella sp.
TCAAATATTGAAGTCATTTGATTTTCGGCAATTTCTGTCATTTCATAACCTGTGAAAAGCATTGTGCTTAAACCAATTTTTCTACATTCACTAAACAATTCGACAACTTCTTCAAATTGGTCTAATGGTTCGCCACCTATCAAAGTTATTCCATCAATAAATTCTTTTTCGTTGTCAATTTTTAGTAGCAAGTCTTGAACGGATAAAATTATTTTGTCCTCAAAAGCCCACATTTCCTTATTCCAACATCCTTTGCAACGAATAGAACAGCCTTGAACCCAAATTACAAATCTACAATTTGGGCCATAAATAAAACTGTGTTCTTCTATGTGGGCTATGTTCATTCTAGTACGTGTTTCTAACTAAAACCAATTTAATTTTTCCTTTTACGTTTTCTTCCTTTATGGAATAGCCTTGTTCTTTGGCTCTTTCAATGATTGTCGTTTTTTGCTTGTCAATAAATGCCAATCGTTCCTGTTCTAATCGCTTTCTTTCTTCTTCCAAACGTAAACGTTCAATTTCTTCAAGTTTATTCTGATAAATTATTTTGTATTGTTTTTCAACTGTTCTAATAAAATCCGCTTGGTTTCTGTCTGTATGCGAGTATGCGAAAAGAGCATATCTTCCGTAATTGTCTTTTTGAAATTCTTGAAAACCTAAACGAACATCTTGCCTGTCTGTAATTACTTTATTTCCTTGAACACGAAAGCCACAGCCAACAGCTGTTAAAGCTTTGCATAAACATTCAAGGTCAATGAACGGTGTGGCTGTTTTAATTACTGCACTCATTTTTTCTTGATTTCAATTTTGTCTTGACTTTTCAATTCGCTTGACTGATAAAATTCATCTGTCTTGGTAATAGAATCCAAATCGGCTAAATCACCTAACAGTTTTTGCAATTCATCAAGACACGTTTCGCCTTTAATACCTTCGGTTGAAGCATTTATTTTTCCATTTTCGGTAATGGTTACTACGATACGTTGTTCTGCCATTTTCGTTAGTTTTTAATTGCACATAAATTTGCTTTCAAGCGTTCCGCTTCCTTTTTGCCTTGTTCGTATTCTTCCCAAAATTCTATTGCCAAATATTGTTTATTATTTAACTGAAAGAGTTTTCCGACTTGTGGTAACTGTGGATATTGATTTATATCAGGTATTTGAATCAATTGAAATTTTTCCGTATTACTTTGATTGGGAATTTTGTCGCCAACTATTTCACTCAATGAAGATGAACTTGACTGAGTAACTTGTTTATTTTTTTCTTTCTGCTTTCCATCTTTCTGGTTTTTCAGGGAATTTATTTTTTTCTCAAGGTCTTTTATTTCGTCTTCATTTTTAGAAATAAAAGTTGTGTTTTGAATTTCTTTTAGCTCATTTAATTTTTGTTCCGCCAATTTAGCTTCCTCTGGATTTTTCTTTTTATTTTTCTCACCAGCCAACTGTCCTAAATTACTTTTCTCTTGACCAAGTTTATTTCTATCTATACTATATTTCAAACAAAACTCATCAAGGTTCTTATCCATATTAAACCTTTTAGATTCTAATTCCTTTTTTTTAGATTCTAATGCATTTTCTTGTTCAGAAATTTGAATTTTCAAGTTTTCAATTTCTTCATCAAGTTTTGCTTTGCGGTCTTCGGTTTCTATTTCTCCAATTTCGTTTTGAACTTGTGCATTGATTTTATTAATACTATTGATTTTTTCTTTGAATTTTGCTTCTGTTTGGATAGTGAAATCAGTTTTCTTCAAATCATCAATTTGGTTTTTCAATGAACTAAAAACATTTTTCTTGCCTAGGAAAAAACGCGAAATAGCTTTAGATAAATTCGCTTCTTTTTTTTCTGCTTCTTGTATTTTAT
>CAZJEU010000146.1:0-1843 GCA_964545115.1 uncultured Christensenella sp.
AACGAAAACGACAATCAACTCGAAATAGGAATACGTAAATTTATTGAGTTTCTGAAAACTGACTGTCAAGACCCAACTAAGGATAAAGAAAATAACGGTAATGGAAACAAACTGGAGATAAGAGCCTACCCCACTAAAAACATTCATGCTAAAGTTTATATAGGGAGATTCAACCCTGAAGACCGCGATTATGGTTTCGTAATTACAGGATCAAGCAATTTTTCGGAATCAGGCTTAGTGGCAAATCGCGAATTTAATGTGGAGTTGCGTAACAAAAGTGATGTGCTATTTGCAGAAAAACAATTCAATGCTCTTTGGAAAGAGTCTGTTGATATTTCAGAAGATTTTGTTGATACCATTCAGAATAAAACCTGGCTCAATGACCAAATTTCACCTTATGAATTATATCTAAAACTGATATACGAATACTTAGAAGAAGACATCAATTTAGCAGATGAATTTGATCCATTCCTTCCAGATGGATTTATGAAATTGAAATATCAAAG
The DNA here is from genome assembly GCA_964545115.1 of uncultured Christensenella sp. Lineage (GTDB taxonomy): Bacteria > Bacillota > Clostridia > Christensenellales > UBA1242 > UBA7862. Next base: position 507 of record CAZJEU010000146.1, read on the forward strand.
TCAGGCGGCCATTCAGGCGAAGAAGATTTTGGAAACTTACAATGGTGTTTTCTTAGCTGATGTGGTGGGTTTAGGTAAAACATTTATAACGGCTTTGTTACTTCAACAACTGCAAGGCAGAACATTGGTAGTTTGCCCACCAGTACTAAAAGACTACTGGAAAGATTCACTTTTTGATTTTGGCATCAGAAGTTTTGAAGTAGAATCATTGGGCAAGTTAGAACACATTATCAAAAAAGGTTTGGAACGCTACGATTACATTGTTGTAGATGAAGCACATCGCTTCCGAAATGACAACACTCAATCTTACGCTAACTTACTTGATATATGCCGTGGCAAGAAAGTGATTTTGGTAACAGCAACACCTCTGAACAACACAGTTGACGACATTTTTGCTCAGTTAAAATTATTTCAGGCGCCTAAAAACTCAACCATTCCTGGCATTCCAAATCTCGAAAAATATTTTTCAAATTTCAGAACTCGATTAGGTAAGCTTGAAAAGAACGACCCTGAATACAAAAAACTTATAAAAGACATTTCAAACGATATCCGAAATAGCATCCTGCGTTATGTAATGGTACGTAGAACTCGAACTGATGTAATGACCTATTTCAAACAGGATATGACAATGCAGGGGTTGACCTTTCCCAACATGGATAACCCGCAAAAAATCGTTTATAAGTACGAAGGAGAATTGGAAAATACGTTCAATCTTACTATTAAAAAACTACATGCGTTTACCTATGCCCGATACACGCCTTTACTCTACTACATTGGCAATAAATCGTTGAGCGAATTTGAACGTCAACAACAGCGTAACGTTGGTGGTTTTATGAAAGGTATTTTGGTAAAAAGACTGGAAAGTAGTTTTCACGCCTTTCGACAAAGTGTCGATCGTTTTATCATTTCTTACGAAAAGTTTATCGAAATGTATAACAACGGAACAGTGTACATCAGTAAGAAAGTGGACGTTTACGATTTAATAGAAAGCGACAATGTTGAACGATTAGAAGAATTGGTAGAAGAAGATAGAGCACAAAAATACGATTCTAAGGATTTCAAAAAAGAATTTATTCATAAATTGGAATTAGATCTTTCTATTTTACGGGAAGTGAAAAAACTTTGGGAGAACGTAAACACTGACCCTAAATTAGAATCGTTCATCAAAGAATTAAAATCAACGGCTGCCCTCAAAAAAAATAAGTTAGTAATTTTTACCGAATCCAAAGAAACGGGTGATTACATCTACGAAGCCCTGCATGATGAATTCAATGGTAAAGTGATGTTCTATTCCAGCACGGGCGGAAGGCATACGGATAAAAAGCTTACTTCAAACC
>CAZJEU010000147.1:0-1835 GCA_964545115.1 uncultured Christensenella sp.
GTTCTTCTCTAAGCATTCTTTCCTGCCGAGAAACAAGATTTAAAGACATAATTAAAGCCACCACAATTTTTTTATTTTTCAACTTACAACTCTCTTTAAGCGCTTCCACCACCAGAAGAATGTTGGACCTTTTGAGAGTGTCACGCACCTTGGAAACTTTGCTGGAAACATTGTCGCTCATTCGTGAAATTCGGCTGAAAAGCAAATTTAATTCATCATCTTTTGCAGAAGTTTCCTTAGCAACTTTTTCGTCCTTTGTAGGTTGCTTCTCCTCTTCTGGAACTTTTATGTCTTCATCTTTTTTAGGCTTGGAAAAAAGGCTGTTCCACAAGTCGTCAAAAAGATTGGGCTTGTTTTCTTCTTCTGTTTCTTTCTCTGGGTGCAACTTTTCTTTTTCTTTTATCTTTTTGTCCAAAATATTTTCTTCCGTTTCAGGTGAATTTTCTTCAAAAACATAGTCTTTTGCATTGATATTAAAAAGTTGGGCGATGGCATTTCTAAAAGGCAAAATAACCTTTTTTGAAAACAGTTCATATTCTTCCTTTTGAGAGTTTGCAAGTGGGAAAGAAGCGTTTAAAAGACTATTAAAACTCGTCTTTTTACTATCGATTTCCACCAACATAGAAAACACCAAGGGGATGATTTGCTGGTTGTCGGCGGGCAGTTCAATGTGGGGGAGAGAACTACTAGAAACTTCTCCTTTAAGGCGAGAAAACTCTCTTTCAAAATCGTAATTTATCAGACTTTCGGCAATGAGATTATAGACGGCTGGGGAGAGCGAAATGGCACGTAAAATTTTGGAAATTTTGATGTCTGCAAGGATGAATTTTCCTTCGATAAATTCGTTGCACGCATAAATGAAATTGACGACGTCTTCATTTTGGTTTTGTTCCATAATTTTCTCCGTTTTAAAGCAATTTTGTGCTGTTTTATAGTGACATTTTATCACAATTTTTCTTTTTTAAAAACTTTTTTAACCTAAAAAAAATATTTATCGACTTTTTTTGCTGAACGTTTGCATTTTATTTTGGGTGTGATATACTAAGTCTCGATAAAAAAGGAAGAGAGATGAGTAACAATCAAGATGCCACGGTAAATAAACTTATTTTGCTTTTTGTGTTTGATAAAATGGAAATTCCTCTTACGGAAGACTCCATCATCGACATCTGCACCAGCCGCAATGATTGGTTGAAATATATGGATTGCAAAGAGGCTTTGCTGCAACTTTTGGATGTTAATTTTGTTTGCAAACAGGAGACTAATTCGGCTGAAAACAATCCAAAAGACGCCCGATATACCATCACTGTTGAAGGCAGAAATTGTGTGGCGAACTTCTTTAACCGCATCAAACAACACACACGCGAAGAAATCTCTAACTATGCAAAACAAAACCGAATGGTTTTTAAGCGAAGTCAGGAATATGTCTATGAATATTTCAAAAACCACGATGGCACACACACTGTTGTTTTGAAGATTAAAGAGCCAGTGATGTTGCAACCATTGTTTGAAATTCGGCTAAAAACATCCACCAGAAATTCTGCTGTGATGGCGGGAAAAAAATGGCATAATAAAGCGGCTCAAATTTATGAATTCGTTTATGAAAACTTAATCTCTGACAACTAAGATTATATGCCGCAAAAGTTTTGCAGAATTCGTAATTTTTATTTTGATTTTTCAAAGCATTGTTATATTTTGAAAAATTTATTCTGAGCCTTTTTTTTGATTTAAAAATTTAAATAGTTTTGCGGAAAATGTGTTTTTTATTTTGATTTTTCAAAGCATTGTTATATAATGTCTAAAAAAAAGGAGATTGTTATGGAATTTAAGGTTAAACG
>CAZJEU010000148.1:0-1823 GCA_964545115.1 uncultured Christensenella sp.
TTGAAAAAAACTTTGCGAGATTTTCAAAATTATAGATAGAAAATTTAAAAAAATGTTTAGGGGGAACCCTAAACTTACATAAAATGAGGGGTGAAGATTGAAGATTTTAATAAACGGTTTTTGGGGAAAGATGGGGCAAAAGATTTATTTTATCTCGAAAGATTTTGCCGATGCAGAAGTCATTTTAGGAGTAGACACAAAAGAAAAAATTGCGGAAAATAAGGAAGAAATTTTTGACGACGTAAAAATTTTAAGCGACATTTTCGAAGCGGAAAATTGTGATGTCGTCATTGACGTTTCTCATAAAAATGCTATTGAAAAAGTGCTGGATTTTTGCACGCAAAAAAAAGTTCCTCTGGTCATTGCGACGACGGGGCACAGTGAGCATCAGATGAAAAAGATTAAACAAGCAAGCAAAAAGGTGCCAATTTTTAAGTCAAATAACCTTAGCATTGGAGTGTGGCATTTTATGAATTTAATAACGCGAGCGACTAAAAAATTGAAAAACTTTGACATTGAAATTGCCGAAATTCATCACAATTCGAAAGTAGACAGCCCCAGTGGAACAGCAAAATCAATGTTCGATGCGGTGAAGACAGTGCGAAAAAATGCCACTATGGTCACAGGTAGAAATGGCTCGACAATGGGACGGAAAATCGATGACATTGGCATCCATTCTATTCGTGGTGGTGGAGTGAGTGGCGAACATAGCATCTATTTTTTAAGCCAAAATGAAGAGATAAAAATCTCTCACAGAGCAACCAATGCAGATGAGTTTGCTAAGGGAGCCCTTTTGGCAGCAAAATTTATTTTGGCACAGAAAAACGGCTTTTTTGGGATGAAAAACCTTCTTAAAGGAGAATGATGAAAATAAAAATGAAAAATTTTGATAAAAAATTTAGGTTGAAAGAGAGGGAAAAAGTGAAGAAAAAAGGCAAAAATATTGTTTGTAAATTTGGTGGCACGTCACTTTCAAGCAGCGAAAATATTTTAAAAGTGGCGGAGATAATAAGACAAAATAACAACCGATTTGTGGTGGTGTCTGCGCCGGGCAAGCGAGATAAAAATGATGAAAAAATTACAGATTTGCTGATTGAATGTTTTAATAATTCAATGCAGAAAAAGGAAGGGCTCTCATCTTTCAAAAAGATAAAAAAACGCTTTGAAGAGATAAGAAAAGACTTGGAGATTAAAATAGAGTTGGGTGAAGATTTTGACCTTTTGAAAAAGGAACTTTTGCAACATAAAAACTATGATTGGGTGATATCTCGCGGAGAATTTATCTTTGCAAAGCTGTTTGCAAAATTTATTAAATATGAGTTTTTAGATGCAAAAGATTTTATTGTTTTAAACCATAAAAAACAGGTGGATATAAAACAAAGTCAAAAGAGATTTCAAAAGTTTTTGGCATCTGAGAAAAATTTTGTTATCCCCGGATTTTATGGTGCGAACAAAAAGGGAGAAGTGGTGACTTTTTCGCGTGGTGGGAGTGATATTTCCGGGGCTATTGTGGCACATCTTGCGAATGCCGAACTTTATGAAAACTATACTGATGTGGACGGCTTTTTTTCCGCTTCTCCCGAGATTGTCCAAAAAGCAAAAATCAGAAAAACACTGACCTATGATGAGCTTCGCCTGCTGTCCTTTTTCGGAGCCAAAGTGTTGCATCCCGATTGCGTACAATTTTTGAAAAAACACAACATTATTTTAAACCTTAAAAACACTTTTAATCCTAATTGCGAGGGCACTAAAATCTGTGCTGAAAAGAAGTTGACCAGCGAAATCGCAGGGCTTTCGGGCAGTAAAAAGCTTGTCATTTTGAC
>CAZJEU010000149.1:0-1808 GCA_964545115.1 uncultured Christensenella sp.
GCAGAAAAAGACTTAACAAAAGTTTTTTGTGAATATATTACCAGTAAAAAGTGTGAAAAAAGAGTGCTGGACGCTCTTCGATTTGTCGTTCCGCCAGCAGCTTTTAAAGCAGACTTTTCCACAAACGCAGCAATGATTGTGCACAAAAGGCTGGGCAAAACGATGACTGAGACTGCAAATGAACTTGCCGACGAGTTTAGGAAAATTGATTATATAAAGAATTTAGCAGTCGTGGGAGGCTATATAAATTTCAATTTTAAAGATGAAGTGTGGGATGCTTTCTTATCCGACTTGTTGAAACAAGGTTTCTCTTTCGGTGACGGAGAAAAAAAGCAAGGCAAAGTGTTGCTCGAATTTGTGTCTGCCAATCCAACAGGACCTCTTCACGTGGGGCATTGTCGTGGAGCCATCTTGGGGCTTGCTTTAAGTCGCCTTTTGAAAAAAAGTGGCTATGAAGTGCAAAAGGAATTTTATGTAAACGACTATGGAGTGCAAATCGAAACCTTACTTCAATCAGTTCAATTTTTCTATGAACAATGTTTCAATCTTCACAAAAATCAAACCATTCCCGAAGGCTACTATCCCGGTGAATATTTGAAGGAATATGCTAAGACTCTGGCGAAGCAAGCAGGGGACAAATACTTAAACCTTTCCAAAAAGGAGTTTTTTGACAAGTTAAAAGATGTCACTGTCGAAGCAATGATGGATATTATCCGCAGCGACCTAGCCCTTCTCGGTCTGCAATTTGACTCTTTCGCTTCAGAAGCCATTATCGCCCAAAATAAAGAGATTGAAAAGACGATAGAGAAATTGTCTAAAATGAAAAAGTCAGTACAAGACGAAAACGGTGAGAGAGAACTCCCGCTTTTATATGAAGGGATTCTCGCTGCGCCACTTGGCGGAAAAGATAATGCCGAAGAAGACGAAGTAAATGGAAGCAACCTGCCTCAAACACTTTTTCGTTCCACTCTTTTTGGCGACGACAAAGATAGAGTAGTCTTGCGTTCCGACGGAAAAGGCACCTATTTTGCTTCCGACATCGCCTATCATCAAAACAAAATAAACCGTGGCTTCACCCATCTCATCAATATTTTAGGAGCCGACCACGGCGGATATGTAAAGCGACTTAAAGGTGCAGTGAACGCTCTTTCAAAGGGAGAGGTTGTGCTAGATATTTTGCTATGCCAGATGGTAAATCTTGAAAAAAACGGTGTGCCTTTCAAAATGTCCAAGCGAAAAGGTACCTATGTGCTGCTCAAAGATGTAGCGAAGGAAGTGGACGTGAACGAATTAAAACTTTTTATGCTCTCAAAAACTGCCGATACTCAAATGAGTTTTGATTTAGTCAAGGTAAAAGAAAAATCTAAGGACAACCTTGTCTATTATATTCAATATGCCTATGCCCGCACTTTTTCTGTCCTGCAAAAATATAGAGAAGTATTTGGAAGTGATTATCTCTTTTCTCCTTCGCATTTTGCTCATTTCACAGCAAATTGTTCTTATCAAATAAGAGAAATTATTGTGCAATGTGCCCAGTTCCCTTATGTTATTCAAAGCAGTGCAGAGAAGCGAGCCCCCAATATTTTGGTGGATTTTCTAAATGCCTTTGCTTCAAAATTTCACTCTCTCTGGAACACCGATATTCGTCTTATAGAAAGGAATTCTTTGCAGCAAACTCAGGCTTTTATGGCATTTGTATCTTGCGTTCAAACAGTGCTAACAAATTCCTTCGATGCACTGGGAATCACGCCTAAAAAAAGCATGTAAAAGTCAATTTTAAATAAAAAAACATATAATATCTTTAAAAC
>CAZJEU010000150.1:0-1800 GCA_964545115.1 uncultured Christensenella sp.
ATTTTATTTATTTGCAAGCTAAAATGCGCTTTTTAAAAGGGTGGGAAACTTGAGAAAAGTAATTCAAAACCGTTTTAATTGTTGATGCAACTTTTTCTTTTTTGCTGACTTTTTGCTGTTCTTTCTTTTTCTTAATCTCTGTGTCAAGAGTTTCCCATTGTTCACGCAGTTGAAAAATGCTTTTTATGTTTGTCTTGTGTGTTTCAACTAAGTTGTTGTAAGCACATTTACAAATTTCTTTTCTAACGGCTTTGTTTTCGTCACTTATTCCATTTTTCTTGGCGTTTATGGAATTAATTTTCTCATTATTTGCATCAATCGAATTATTCAATAAAGTTTGATGTTTTTCAATGTTTTCAATAACCGAATTTTCAACTACGACTGATTTGCTAATGTCTTTTAGTTTTTCTTCAATAATTTCAATAAGCGATTGAATTGCTTGTTCAGCCTCTTCAATATTCAGAGAACTTAACTCTTCATCTTCACTTGACGGAATATAGGGGACTTCTATAAATTAAATCTTTGATATTAAGGATATTATTTGTATATTTGAAGCCTAAAACAGCATGCTTCATGAAGAAATATAAAACGACAGGGAACAAGGGATTATTTGACGAACAGGAAAATTATGAAAAACTCTCAGTTATTGGAAATCCCTTAGAAATGATCCAGGATGTTATTGATTTCGAGATATTTAGAGAAATCTTGGAAGACGGGGTTTTGATCAAGGAGAAAAAGAGCCCGGCAGGTGCAAAACCTTACGATGTCGTGATGATGTTTAAAATATTGATACTTCAACGATATTACGGGCTTGGCGACACCTAGCTTGAATACCAAATCATCGACAGGCTGAGTTTCAAGAGATTCCTCGGGCTTGAAAGCGGCGACAAAGTACCCGATGAGAAAACGGTCTGGGCGTTTCGTGAAAAGCTGACGAACGAAGGATTGGTTGAAAAGCTGTTTTTGCAATTCAATTCGCACCTCGACTCGAAAGGGCTGATAATGAACGAAGGCAAGATGGTAGATGCCAGTTTTACAGTGGTTCCCCGCCAACGCAACACCCGTGAAGAAAATAAGATGATAAAAGAAGGCAACGGAGATGAATTATGGAACGACAAGCCCAATAAGAAGAGACACAAGGATATAGATGCCCGATGGACAAAGAAAAACGGAGAGACATTCTACGGTTATAAGAACCATGCAAAAGTTGATTCTAAAAGTAAATTCATTGATAAATACAAGGTTACGAATGCTTCCGTGCATGATTCGCAAGCCTTGGACGATTTGTTGGAGCCACAGGATGAAGGACAGGATTTTTATGCAGACAGTGCCTATACCGGTAAAGAGCAGGAAAAAGTAATTGACAAATACAAGATGAACAACAGGGTGCATGAGAAGGGCTATAAGAACAAGCCGTTGACAGATGAACAGAAAGCCAATAATAAAGAGAAATCAAAAACCAGGGTAAGGGTAGAGCATGTGTTCGGCTTCATGGAGCAGAGTATGAATGGTTTGGCAGTCAAATCTGTCGGACTAACGAGAGCAACAGGAATCATAGGCTTAATCAATCTGACTTACAATCTGTTCAGATATGAGCAGGTAGTCCGCCTAAACTTAATTCCCTGTAATTAGCTCACAGGCAGGTATATAAGAGGGAAACGGATGGCACGATGAGTGAAAATAGATTAAAATAACAAATAAAAAGTGGATTTCGTGATGAGAAATTAAAAATTAATTTTTACTTTGCAAAGAATTTCGAAAGAGTTGGTAACGGGTTTTCCAATTCTCTCGAAACAGTTG
>CAZJEU010000151.1:0-1791 GCA_964545115.1 uncultured Christensenella sp.
CAATGTCCATAAAAATCTTTCTCCTTTCAGTTAAATAAGTTTAATTTTACGAAAAGATTCGCCCTGGCAAAAACCACCCGTGTGATATTATCCAACACATTTTTAACAAAATGCATTTTATTTTTTCACAACAGTGCCTTATCTCTCCACAAAAATTATATAAGAAATTATATCATAAAAAGGCTAGCTATAAAACAAAATTATCTCCTATCGCTCTTTTTAACTCCGGTAGAACCAAACCCGCCCGTCCCGCGCGAAGACTCTGAAAGGCTCTCTTTTTCCAAACACTCAAAATGTTCCACTTTGTTTATAACCATCTGAGCAATTTTCTGATGTTTTTCCACAACATATCTTTCTTGGGAAACATTCATCATTATCACGCTTATTTCTCCGCGATAATTTTCATCCACCGTGCCTGGACTGTTCAACACAAACAACCCGCTTTTCAAGGCCAGCCCGCTTTTGCTACGCACCTGCGCCTCATACCCTCGTGGCAACTCCATAGCAAACCCTGCTTTAATTTGTTCCCATGACATTGGTTCAATCACCTTTTCTTCCACACTGAAAATATCCATTCCGGCATCTTCTTTATGAGCATATTTCGGCAAAAGACAATCTTGTGACAATTTTTTAAAAAATATTTCTTTTCTCATTTCTCACTCCATTTTTCTACTAATTTTTTGGCTGTTTCAAGCATCTTTTTCACTTCATTTTTGTTTTTTTGTTCACATACCAGCCTTAAAAGATTCTCCGTGCCACTAAACCTAAAAAGCAGCCATGTCCCGTCTTTAAAAATATACTTCACTCCGTCCAAAGAATCCAGCCGTTCCACTTCTTTAAAAAATTCTTCTTTCGCCGCAGCAAACCTTTTTTCCACTGCTTTTCTATTTTTTACTTTGAAAGAAATTTCTTTATATTCAAACTTATACTCTACTTCTCTTTTCAACTCTTGAATAATTTCGCTAAGCGGTTTTTTATAAAAATTAACCACTTCAACTATCAGTGCAAACACCGCCAAAGCATCTTTTGTGGAAGTGTGTGCAAACACTTCACAGCCACTGTTTTCCGCTCCAAAGAGTGCTCTTTTCCTTGCCACTTCTTGGGCAATATGCTTGAAGCCAATTGCCGTCTGCACCACTTCACTTTTAAGTTTTTCACACACTTTGTCTGCCAGAGTGGAGAAAGAAAAGTTCTTGACAAACGCACCTTTTTGCTTTTTTTCTTTTACTGCAAAATAATATAAAAGAGAACAAATACTATTGCCGTCGTGATAAGTTCCCTTTTCATCAAAAACCGCTAACCGGTCACCGTCACCATCTGTCGCAAAAGCAAAATCTACCCTTTTTTCAAGGGCATATTTTTTAAAGTCTTTTAAGTTTTCTTCACATGGAAGTGGAGAAGAAAAGTTAAAAGAAACGTCTCTTTTTACATTCACAATTTCACAGTTCAGTTTCAATTCCTTTTTAAGTCTTTCGGCAGCGTCTGCACTCGACCCGCCCATCACATTAAAAATTGTTTTAACCGAAATTTTGTCTTTAACTTTTATCAGTTTTTTTATGTTCTCCACATATTCTCGCGTAAGGTCAATTCTTTGAATCTTTCCTTTCCCAAGCGCCTCTTCAAAGTTCATAAACTTATATCTCTTAATTTTTTTGAGTCTGCTTTCAATCATCTTTTCTTTTTCAATATCAAGGTCTTGCCCTTCTTCGCAAAAGATTTTTATACCATTATAATAATAAGGATTGTGGCTGGCAGTTATCATTATGCTAAAATCGTTTTCAAAAAATCTGT
>CAZJEU010000152.1:0-1786 GCA_964545115.1 uncultured Christensenella sp.
TAGTAAATCATCTAAAGAGGTAATGCCATTTTTCACCTTACTAACCCCATCACCAAATAAAGAAATACTTCCCTGTTTTTTAGCTAATTCCCAAATTTGCTTGGCCGAAGGTTTGGTAAGAATCAAATCTTGCATTTCGGAAGTATTTAATATTATTTCAAAAATGGCCACTCGTCCTTTATACCCAGTAAAACCACAGGCCTCGCAACCATGAGCTTGAAAAATTACATTCTCGTCTTTTTTAAAATATTTAGAAACCCCAACATGATGTCTTTCTAAATCTTCTTTAGTAACATTAACGCTATAACGACATTTTTCACACAAACGACGAACTAATCTTTGGGCCACCACTACTCTTAAAGTTGAAGACAGTAAAAATGGCTCAATCTCCATATCTAATAAACGAGCAATAGTGGTGGCAGCATCATTAGCGTGAAAAGTTGAAAAAAGTAAATGTCCAGTTAAGGCCGAGTTAACTGCCATTTCAGCTGTTTCATTATCACGAATTTCTCCCACCATAATAATATCTGGATCTTGTCGAACTATTGACCTTAATCCTTTTAAAAAAGTTAAATTGGTACTTGTATTAACCTGAATTTGATTAACCCCCTTAATTCGATATTCAATGGGATCTTCTAAAGTAGTAATATTTACTCTAGGGTTATTTAATAATTTTAATAAAGCGTAAAGAGTAGTGGTTTTACCACTACCAGTTGGACCGGAAGCTATAACCATCCCAAAAGGTCTCTTTATTTCCCGTCTTATTATATCTCTTTCTTTTTTTTCTAGACCAATTTCATGTAAATTAAATCCTTTAATATACTTAGCTAAAACACGGATAGCAATTTTCTCTCCATATATAACTGGTAATATTGAGATACGTAAATCAATTTCTTGCCCCTCAAAACGATATTTCATACAACCATCTTGGGCAGAATAATGTTCATCAATTCGACTTTCATTTATCTCTTCGAGAGTTGAATATAACTTGTAAGGTGTTGCAGAAAGAAGTAAAATTTTTATTCCGTTTCCGTTTAAAAAGCGATTTGCCAAAATACCGGTTTCACTTAGATCATCTGCATTAATCAGATTCTTGAAACGTTGAAATTCATCCATTATAACTAAATCAGGCTTTAATAAATCAACACTGATTTGAGCAAACATCATCCTTAATTTATAAATTAAGTTTCTAGTACCAGAAACTTTTTTACCGTGATTTATTTTTACCTTTTTACAGCTGGATTCAATTTCATCATACATGTTTTTTTCTTGAATGTATGATTCGATAGATTTAGTAACTGTATCTATATATTTACCACAGGTCATTTCATCACAGGAAGCCACACGGCTTTCGTATTTCTCTTTTGCCCAATTCCAACTAGCAAAAGCATTATCTATCAATATGATTTCAAGTTCGTTTATATGTTTTTCAAAAATATTCATTCTCTTTAACACGGCAAAAATCAGTGCTCGTTATTCCATGCTTCCATAACCGCTTGTCATAGAAAATGAAGTGGCGGACCTAACGCTGGACTTGACCTTGGAAATAAACGGCACAGAAAAATTTGTTTACTCTGCCCAAAACGGTGCTGCCTTGGAAGACACCTATCAACTGCCTGCGGAAGAAACAACGTTCACACAAATCCGTGACGAAATCGTTCTTTCTTTTAAGTTTGAAAATAAGTCAAACCGCGCCTTGTCCATCACATTTACAGGCATACACTTTGACGAAAAACAAAGATTTGAAACTAGCGCAAAGGACCACAATGGAATTGGCATAGAAATT
>CAZJEU010000153.1:0-1786 GCA_964545115.1 uncultured Christensenella sp.
GAGTCTTTTTGCATAGGCAAAATAGATATCCAAGCAATGAGGGAATTTATTAATATCAAAAAAAAGAGCTGTTTTTGCATAGAGGCCCCCATTGAAAAAATTAGATTAACTAGTTTTACTCTGATTTTATTGTACATGAGGTGCTTTTTGAGGTCAAATGGTTAAAACTAGGGTCTTTGAGAGGGTTCAAGTTTGCGAACCTGGTAAATTGACCAGTTGAAGAATGGTGTAAGATAAGAGATGAATAGGTTTAAGCCTATAAAAACAGCTAAGAGTAGTATGAATCATTACAAAAGTGATAAGTGGAGCCCCAAATAGACCTTATGCGTAATAAGCAGCCGGTATTGTAATTTTTTAAAATTTTTGATAAAAAATGGTCGGAAACCAATCTCTTAAAAAAGGATCCGACCAAATGAAATATGGTATTACAAATGCATCCTGAGAAAATAAAACTTTTAATGAGTATATTTTATGAACAAACAATTACTTCTTGGTTCAAAATCACCTTCGCGTCAAATGTTATTGCGGCAAGCAGGAATTGGTTTTACCTGTGTTGAACAAGATGCAGATGAAACACAATGTGATTATGCATTGCCTCTTGAGCAGTTGGTTGCTGCAATAGCACTTCATAAAATGGAACATGTTGTTTTGCCCGATGGTAATGATGAAGGTGAAGTATGTTTTGTGCTTACTGCTGATACGCTTTCACAAGATTTGGATGGAACAGTCCATGGTAAACCGGTCGATCGAACCGATGCCATTTCAAAAATAAAATCTGCTCGCAAAGGTTCGCGCTTATGTTCTGCTTTTTGCCTTGATAGAAAAGTGTGGCAGGGTGATGAGTGGCGTATTGAAAAGCGCATAACAAAACAAGTGGCGGCAGAATATCTTTTTTATGTACCAGATAATTGGATAGACGCTTATTTTGATAATTCAATTGGTTTGCAAACGGCAAATGCTATCGCAATAGAAGGATATGGTGAACAGTTTTTAAAATATGTTCATGGATCGTATTCTACTATTGTTGGATTGCCAATGTTCGAACTGCGCGAAGCGCTTGAAGAGACTGGATTTTTTCTCAAAATAAAATCAGATTTCTGTTAATTGGATTAGTAATAGATGATAGATTTTATGTTTTTACGAGTAGCAATATTTTTGACAAAACAAGGCCTTGTTTTGTTGGCTTCTGGTTAATTTTGTCAATTCTTGACATTAATTGTACGTATACGTACCATATTAATATAAAGTTATTTAAATTCAATAATATAAGGAGGATACCATGGCGGTACCTAAGCTTGATTTTGTTTTGCTATTTGTAGCTAATCCGGCAAAAAGCGCTGAGTTTTATGGTAAAATGCTTGGCTTAAAGCCGGTTGAACAGTCACCGACCTTTGCTTTGTTTGCGCTAGAGGGCGTTATGCTTGGTTTGTGGTTGCGGGATACGGCCGAGCCGAAAGTAACTGCTCATGCTGGTGCATCGGAAATTGCTTTTTGTGAAGATGACGTTGATGCAGTGTATTCAAAATGGATTGGCATGGATGTACCTATCTTGCAAGTTCCTACTGATTTGGACTTTGGACGTAGTTTTGTTGCTTTGGATCCGGATGGTCATCGAATACGTGTTATGAAATTGAATGGAGAATGATCCATGGCTCGTTATTGGATTGGCGTTGCAAGCCGTGAACATGTGCAGCGCGGCATAGCAGGGGGATTTGCGCAAGCATGTCATGGCAAGTGCGGCCCGCTCAAACGAATGGCTGCTGGTGATTGGATCATTTATTATTCT
>CAZJEU010000154.1:0-1779 GCA_964545115.1 uncultured Christensenella sp.
TGAATGTAAAATATTCATTCGCTCCTGTGGCAATGCCACGCATAACTTTTCCGTAAGTAGAAAACGGAACAAGATTTTTAAAACGTGTTGCATTTTGTTTTTGATAATATGCACGCCATTTTATTTCGGGATTGAGTTCTGAAAACGAAAATGATTTTCCCGCTGTGCTTTTTGGATAAGATTGAATTTTGGTTTGCAAAGAATTTAATTCATCAAGTGTTTTGATATTGATAAATTCAACTTCCGACTTTTCATTATCGTTTGCAAACAATAGAATTGAAGCCGTTGTTAAAGCATCATCAAAAATGTTTTCCTCAAAGTCAAAGACGATGATGTAACGCAACAACTTGTTTTTAATCAAATATGACTTAACTAATTTTCCATAATCAGAATTTAAAAACTCTGACGGCACGATGTAAGCTGCTCTGCCGTTTTTGTTCAACTGATAAGCAGATTTCAGCATAAACAACGTATAAAGATTGGTAAAGCCGTTTAGTTTTAATCCTAATTTATCTTCAATTTCTTTAAGTGTTGATTTGTTGTCGTAGTCGTGAAACTTGAAATAAGGTGGATTACAAATAATGCCGTCATAACGATTTCCCCAATCGTTAAACATATAATCTTTTAAGAAAATTGAAGTGTTGTTATCGTCTGAAAAAATTTCCGTAGCTTCACTAAAAATAGTTGCGTCAATTTCAAAACCTTTTATATTGCATTGTTTATCAGTTTCACGAATTGTTCTGGCAAAAATTCCCAAACCAAACGCAGGGTCTAAAACCGTGTTTAAACTTTTGGTTCAGCAACAACAAAAGGTGTAAAAAACTGTGCAAATTTTTTACGATGCTCTAACGAAACAGTTTGAACATATTCCTTTTCAGGTTCGTTGCTTGTTATATGGATTTTTGTTGCAAGCATTTTAAAAATCGTTTTGTTTTATTCCTAAAATTTCTCGTAGATTGTTCACATCCAAATACGCTGTTCCACCTTTGAACGTAACGTAAAATAATAATCGTCCTCTGCTCATTTCTTTGCGAACACTTTCGTGTTTTGGCTCTTCAACCTTATACGCAATTTGAACTCCGCTTTTGGAATTGATTTTAATTGTCGTCTTGTTTTGATTTTTGGTGTCGGTTTCAACCGAAAAGATTAAGCCCTCTTTGTCAGGGTCGGAAATGATTTGCAGAATTTGTTCAAATGAGATTCCGTAAACTTTGTCAAAAAAAACTTGAAAATAAAAATGAGGAACATTAAACGTTTCAATCCATTTGTAAACTACTTTGATATCCTCAACTTTTGGCGTAATAGATAAATAATCTCTCTTTTGAATTTCTTTTAAAGCATCTTTCAAAGTTTTAAAATGATGTGTGAGTTCAACTAACCTATCGGATGAACTCCAACTTGGCCTCCTAAAATCAGTAGCGCTCAAGGTTTCTTCAGTTATTGAATTTAACAAAGAGATGTATTTGCTTCTTGTTGGGTGTTGTAACAAGTCAAAATATTCGGCAAGAATTTTATCTCGTGTTTCCAAAGCAAGCTGTGAATACTTCTCCGTACGGATTTGCATTGCAGCCTCATAGTGGTCAATCAAAAATGCACTTGAACGAACTTCAATTCCTGCAATAGCTTTCTTTACATAGTTTGTAATTGTGTTGTGTGGAACTTGACTAATGTCGTAGCCTAATTTTGTGTCAAAGTCAGATTTTTTGAAAATCAACAAATCGGGTCTCTTACCAATTGTGTCTAATTCGTTTTGAAATTCTTGATAGAAATTATCAAAAC
>CAZJEU010000155.1:0-1776 GCA_964545115.1 uncultured Christensenella sp.
CTTTTATTCTTATCTTAAAAGTTATTACGCATTATCTTGACTTTTTACCCCAAAAACAATGATATTCTGTGCTATAAGTTGATTTAGTTAGTTTGTCTAACTATTTTTTAAAAGAAATTTTTTATAAAACTATTTCTGTGAATATCGCATTTTCCATATTTTTTAAGCAAATCAATATGCTCCCTTGTGCCATACCCTTTATGTTTTTCAAAATGATATTGCGGAAATTTTGCAGCCATCTCCACCATAATTCTATCTCTAAAAACCTTTGCCAATATGCTTGCAGCAGCAATGTTATAACTTAACATATCTCCTTTAACAATCGATACCTGTCTGACTTTTGTGTCAATTCTAACAGCATCAACAAGCACCGTTTCAGGCATAATATTCATTTCTTCCAGTGCCCTTTTCATTCCCTCTTTGGTTGCATTCAAAATGTTTTTTTGGTCAATTATTTTTTCATTCACTTGCACAATTTTATAAGAAATGGCCTTTTCAATAATTTTTTCAAACAGCTCTTCTCGCTTTTTTGCGCTCAACTTTTTGCTGTCATCAATTCCCTCAATAATATTCTCTTTTTCCAAAGGCATAATAACACAAGCGCAACACACAGGCCCTGCCAACGGGCCTCTTCCTGCTTCATCAATGCCAGCAATCATTCCAAAACTCTTATATTTATCTTCAAAATCAAACATATTTTTCCTTAAATTTCGTCTTTATTTATAAAATAACTCAGGTTTTTACCCCGAAAACAGTCAAATTTTGTGCCATTTATTATTTTTATCACTAATCCAACACAATTTTTCCCAGTCTGCCTTTTCGAAAATCGTCCATAATCATTCGACCGCAACGGTCATAATCAAGTTCTCCTTTTTTTAAGAGACATTTTTTACTAACACAAATTTTTTCAAAAATACTAAGTGCTTCTTCATCCTTTTCAATAACAATATCATATCTTTTTTCAAAAAAAGTTTTATATTTATGTGCAATATCCTTCAAAAAATAAAAGGCAAGGTCGTTTGTCAGGGTATCTTTGATGCTGCCGATATACGCCAGATTTCTACCCGTGCGTTCATCTTCAAACGATGGCCAAAGCGTTCCCGGGGTGTCAAGTAGTGAAAATCCATCTTTTGTCGTCACCCACTGTTTTCCGCGTGTAACTCCCGGTCTGTCACCTACCACAGTCTTTGAAAACCCACAAAGATTGTTTATAAGTGTGCTTTTTCCCACGTTTGGCACGCCGACCACCATCACTTTTATGGCATAATTTATGCCTCTGTCGCTCTTTGCTTCCAATTTTTCTTTAAGCAATCTCTTCGCACTCACAAACAAAATCTTGCCGGAATTTGACAAAGTGCTATCCAGCGCCACCACTTCTCCCTGACTTTCTTTTGTCAAAATTGCCGTCTTCACACTTTTTGTTTCATCATATTTTTGCGTTACTTCCTTCCCTTCATTGCCTTGCATTTTATTGTCAGCATTTGCACCGTCTTTCCCACCGTCTTTCCCACCGCTCTTCCCTTGCAAAAGTTTTATAAACCTTTCAATGTCTTTTTCTTCCACCAAGTCTGCCTTGTTTAAAATATAAACAATCTTTTTATTTTTTGCCAACTGAGAGAGTCTCGGATTAAAACAAGACAAGGGCGCGCGCGCATCCAACAAATAAAAAACAACATCAATGTTTTTCATCTCTTTTTCCATCTGCCTAAGCGCCTTGGTCATATGCCCCGGAAACCACTGTATCGCCACTTTTTAGCCCTCCTTTGGTCAAATTCT
>CAZJEU010000156.1:0-1765 GCA_964545115.1 uncultured Christensenella sp.
ATTTAATTTTACAACTCGGGCATCTAAAACATAAAAATCTCTCAGTTAATTCTCAGAGTAAGTGCAACTTTTGAGTCAGCCCTCGAAAAGTTTGTCAAAGTAAATGCAACTTTCAAAGTTTTTCATTTTGCAATATACTTTCTTTTATGCGGTTCCGCAAATATCGAAGGAGAAAATGATGCAAAACAATGAAAACATAAACGTCAAAGAAAAACAATTTAATCACTTAACTTTTAAAGATAGAGCGCTAATTCAACATGCACTAGATAATGGAAACAATATCACACATATTGCAAAAATGCTAAAAAAAAGCAAATCTACAATAGCAAGAGAAATTAACCGAACTTTCCGTACAAAAGCAGCTAATACATTCAATAGTTTTAACATTTGTGAAAATCGGTACCATTGTGAAATTAAAAACCTATGCCCTAAGTGCGAGTCAAATGTTAAAAAATGTTCACTTTGTAAAAGATGCAATAAAGTGTGTGCAAACTTTAATCCAGTGTGTGAAAGGCTAGAAAAATCACCACATGTTTGTAACGGGTGTGATAAACGCAGGTATTGTATTAAGCCTAAAAGAATATACGATGCTGATGTAGCTGAAAAGTTGTATCAAACCAAACTTGTTTCAGCAAGAACTGATCCCAATAAAGGAAGTCCTTTTGTTAAAAAATTGAATGAAAACTTGACTCCACATATGGAAGATGGAAAATCAATTAACAATTTCTTAATGACTAATCCTAAGCTTGCTTTCATTAGTCCTGCCACTGTGTATAGATACTACAACTATGGATACTTTGATATTAAGCCAGATGATATTACTAAAAAAAGAAAAAAAGGCAATAAATTGTATGCTAATCCTCAACCTAAAGCTAAACACGTAATAGAGGGAAGAACATACCAAGACTACCTAAAAAGAGTTGAAAGCGATGACTTTTTTGAAACAGTGGAAATGGATACGGTTTTAAGCAAAAGAGGTTCTCAAAAAGCAATTCTAACTTTTTGCTTCACTAAAACAAATCTGCTACTTGCAATATTAATTGATAATAAAACAGAAAAAGCCGTGAAAACAGCTGTCAATATGCTCAACACTCTTTTAATAAAAGCAGGCAGCAGCTTCCACGAACTTTTCCCTGTAATTTTGACCGATTATGCCGAATTCGGCATAAAACGGACAACGGATCTGAATTTAGTAACCCGCTAAATTTTGAGCTAGATGAATATGGTGAATACCGTTCATCTATGTACTACTGTACTCCGTATACATCGTGTCAAAAACCTCATGTAGAAAGAGCCCATAGAGAACTTCGTAGGTTCATTCCTAAAGGAACTAGCTTTGAATCTTTAACACAAGAAAGTTTAAACTTAATGCTTTCTCACCTAAATTCATACAAGCTTAAATCCCTCAACGGACTCTCACCTTATGATACTTTCGTTTTTCATTACGGTCAAGATATCTTAGATGCTTTAAGTATACACAAAATTGATGACTATATGATAGTACGAAATCATGAAAGTTTTCTGAGATTGATAACAGAAAACGAGAAAATCTAGCATAAATCTAACGCCATTAACCATATAGATAAAATTTAAAAGATATTTTAGGAACCGCTGTTAATGGCTAAAATTGAGTTGCATTTACTTTGAGAAGCTTTTTCGAAAGCTTCGTTTTAGCATGCAAAAAATTAAATTTTTCAAGCAATTTTTATCAAGAAAACTTTTGTTTTTAGACTTTTTTGTAATGGACAAATTTGAAAAATCTAAT
>CAZJEU010000157.1:0-213 GCA_964545115.1 uncultured Christensenella sp.
GACAATAATGAAGCAAAAAAACTTTTTGATGATTTATTAAATAAATATAAAGATAATGTGTTTGTAACACGAGCTTTTAAGCAAGCTGATAAATTCGAATTAAAAAATGGAGTTTTAACTTTAAAATATATGGGAATAAACTCTTTATCTTACAAAAGATTACAATATCAATATAAACATTTCTTAAAGCAATTGCATTATCATATTGTCCCT
>CAZJEU010000157.1:223-1761 GCA_964545115.1 uncultured Christensenella sp.
TACAATATCAATATAAAGCTGAATTAGATGAAGTTATAAAAAAACTTTCTCCAAACACAAAAATAGCCTTTGAATTGATAGAAGAAAATGAAGATGAAGGCAAATTGAATCAATTAGAACTTGAGGAAATAAAACAACTGTTTGGAGATAATTTAATAATAAAAGACTAAATATCATATAGGAGGATGTATATGGCAAAATATAGAGGCCCACGTGGTGGAGCTCCAGGCGGCGGTGGAGCAAATATGAACCAATTAATGAGACAAGCTCAAAAAATGCAACAAGATCTTGCAAAAGCACAACAAGAACTTGCTGAAACTGAGGTAGTTGCAACTGCGGGTGGAGAAATGGTTGAAATCGTTATGACATGTGATAGACAACTCTCTTCTATAAAAATTAAACCAGAAGCAGTAGATCCAGATGATGTGGAAATGCTTGAAGACTTAATTCAAGCCGCCTTCAATGAAGCAAGCAAACTTGTTGAAGCAGAACATGAAAGAATAATGGGACCATTTTCTGGTGCAATGAGTGGACTTGGAGGACTATTTTAATGTATCCTGAAGCAGTTTCAAAACTCGCAGCTATTTTAAGAAAATTTCCTTCAGTCGGGGCAAAAACCGCTATGAGGTATGCATATAAGATTATTGAAATGACTGATGAAGAAGCAAGCGATCTTATTAATGCAATTAAAGATGTAAAAGAAAACATACATTTTTGTAAAGAATGTGGGACATACACTGATAAAGATATTTGTGACCGATGCAAAGTAGGTGATAAAAGTATAATTTGTGTTGTAAAAGAGCCAAAGGATATAAGTGTATTCGAAAAGACTGGAGTTTTTAATGGAGTTTTTCATGTCTTACATGGCACTTTAGATTTCCAAAAACAAGTGCTAGTAGATGATATTAGAATTAAAGAATTGATAGATCGTCTTGACGGAGTTAAAGAAGTTATAGTTGCGACTAACACCGATGTAAGTGGTGAAATGACTGCATCATATTTAGCACAACTTATAAAACCTATGAACATAAAAGTCACTAGGCTAGCAAGTGGAATTCCAATGGGCACAGAAATAGAATATGCAGATGAGCATACATTATCTCAGGCATTGATTGATAGAAAAGAAATTTAGATTAAAATTAAGGGGCAATTCATATCTAGGTCTAACTATAGAAACTTTGAATCAATCGTAGCTGCGAACTCCCTAGGTAAATTAACAACTAAACAAAATACCCAAAATGCACATCAATCATTTTGTTAGTTCAACTTTAAGGGGGCAGGATAATAAATATAGCCCCTTTTTTTATTCAATATTTTTCAATTCTTCGTTTATAACTTGTGCTGGATTATTATACTCAAAATCAACAGCTTTCAATCTCTTTTTTTCATAATCTTCATTAGGATATAAAGTTAAAAAATTATTTAAACGAATTAATGTTTTACATTCAACAATTTTGTCTTCATATTCTTCTACAATGGCTTTTTCTAAATTATTAGCATTTCCAAAAGACACACAAAGTTTTTGAGTTTTAAAAGCT
>CAZJEU010000158.1:0-1712 GCA_964545115.1 uncultured Christensenella sp.
ACAACCTGAAAGCTATGATGATTTTTTAAAAAAAATAAAAAAAATAAAAAACTTAAATTTAAGATTAAGTTTTAAAAATTCATATATACAAGGGAAATCATGGAAAGGTATCATATTTTGGTTATTTTGTAGCCTTTTGAATAAAAAAATAATTGCACATTTATTAGAAAGACAATATCACCGAGATTCGTATGAAGATTCAGCTTATATTGGTACAATGTGTACAGTTTTTAATAGCATTAACAATTGGCATGAAAAAAGTCTTTTCGAGGAAAAAATATTTGTCTATTTTGAGAAATTTCAACTATGGGCTCCTGCAGGCTATAATAAAATCTTAATGGATCTTTATTCTGAATACATGGTTTTGCCTCCTAGTGAAGAACGCGTTACTCACCATTCTAATACCTGTTTTTGGAAGCTAAAGTAGCTATCTCTGATTCAAATAAATTTTTTAAAAGATTTAATCTACAAACTTACTAAGGGCGCATATATGAAGAAAATTGCAATAATTGGGGCTGGTAATATTGGTACATATTTAGTTGCTGAGTTATCTTCTTCAGGATGTGAGGTTATTCTTTACTCTCCTAACTATAAAGATTTTAGCAATAGAATATCAGTCATTGATGAAAATAATATTCAATTTTCCGAGGGATACGTATCAATCCTAACTGATAATTTAGAGTTAGCAACAACTCTAAGTGATATTGTTTTAGTGACACTTCCTTCGTATGTTATACCCCAGTTTGCAAAAAAATTAATACCTTTTTTGAAAAAAGGACAGATGGTAGGTTTAATTCCAGGGCTAGGAGGAGGTGAACTAGCTTTTAAACAAGCAATACAGGATGTTGGATGTATAGTTTTTGGAATTCAGCGTGTTCCAGCAGTTGCTAGATTAGTTGAATATGGAAAAACAGTTCGAGTAATAGGAAAGCGGGAAGAACTTTTTTTAGCATCTATTCCTAATTCATATTCTGAAGAAATAGCAAATACAATAGGAGAAATTTTTAATATTAAATGTACAAGTTTGCCCTCATATTTGTGTGTTTCTTTAACTCCTTCTAATCCTATTTTACATACAACTCGACTTAGTGTCATTTTTAAAGATTATCATGAAGGTATGGTTTATTCTAAAATGCATCTCTTTTATGAAGAATGGGATGATGAAAGCTCTGAATTACTTCTAAAATGTGATCTAGAGTTACAAGAAATGTTTAAAGAAATGAAAGAATTTGATTTGTCTTCTGTTAAATCTTTAAAAGAACATTATGAAAGTACTACTCCAGAGGAGCTTACGGCTAAAATTCATTCAATAAAAGGGTTTAAGGGATTACTGACACCAATGTGCGCATTTAAAGATGGATTTGTTCCCGATTTCAATTCTAGATATTTTCGTTCTGACTTTTCCTTTGGTCTGAAAATACTAATCGATTTGGCTTATATTCTACAGATTAAGGTTCCACACTTGAAAAGAATATATAACTGGTATGAGAGAATAGCTCCTAAAGAAGATAATCCTCATTTTAAATATTCAGAATATGGAATTACTTCTTATCGGGATTTACTAGATTTTTATCTCTAAGCATATGCGAATATCGGTATTATCGGTACCAGGAAGAACTTCCACATTTTCCATAAAAAAGGTGATTAGCGGAAGGAGAACAGTAGCTGTCACAATAGTTTTCGCTAGGAGGAAAGCGAAACTAGATGAGATA
>CAZJEU010000159.1:0-1708 GCA_964545115.1 uncultured Christensenella sp.
GATGTGGAATTTATCTCCGCTTCTTTCATAAGCACAGCAGACAATGTCAAAGAAATTAAAGACCGAATAAAAAAATATCACGGCAGACAAAAAATAGTTTCTAAAATTGAAAGCGCACAAGGCATCCAAAATCTAGATAAAATCTTAATTGAAAGCGATGGGGTAATGGTCGCCCGTGGAGATATGGGCACAGAAATTCCTATGGAGAAGATTCCGTCCATCCAAAAAAATATTATTCAAAAAGCCATTATGACAGGAAAAGAAGTTATTGTTGCTACTGAAATGTTAGAATCAATGATTTATAAAAACAGACCAACAAGAGCAGAGACGACTGACGTCGCTCAAGCGATTTTTGATAAGACAGACGCGACAATGCTCTCAGGCGAAACGGCAACAGGACAATTTCCCATAGAAGCAGCGCAAACTATGACTAGAATAGCCACTGCTACTGAGAAAAAGATTGATTATAATTCGGGATTAAACGCAAAGTTAATTCAAGGCAAAGACAAATTAGAAGCCATTTCTTTTTCAGCTTGTTCGACGGCAAAAGCAGTTGGAGCAAAAGTAATTGTATGCTTTACTGAGAACGGAAAAACTGCAAAAATGATTTCTCGCTTTCGTCCCACGGCTCCAATTTTAGCGCTTACACATAGTGAATTTGTATATAATAGTCTTAGTCTTTCGTGGGGAGTTTTGCCATTGTTTGTTAAAAAGCAAGAAGAACTGGAAGATATGATTTCCTATGCAAAACGCACCGCAAAAAGACTCAAATTAGTAAAAAGCACAGATAAGATTATTGTCACTTTTGGCGTTCCTATTGATGAAAACGTGCCGACAAATGCAGTGAATATAAGTGAAATTATTTGAAAGTTCTGAAATTTATTGACAAAAATAAAGCTATTTGTATACAATATTTAAAATGAAAAGGAGATAAATATGTTTTTTGGTCTAATTAACTGGACTTCCCTTCTTGTTTATTTGGCGCTAGGAATTTTAGGACTTTGGATTTCGTATACATTCTTGAAAAAGGAAGGACTTACCCTCTTTTCTGTATTTGCGATAATTCTTTCGTTGTATTTGACTCCTGCGCAAATATATGACGCGGTTTCTGTGGGAATTGTGCTTATGCCTCTTGTTTTTATGGCTTTAATTTTGTGTCGCGAGAAGTTTGGAAAGGTTGAATCGCAAAAACTCTTTTATGTTTCTCTTGCCACTATCGGAGCTATGTTTGCATTTAATTTCTTTCAAGCAGCCTACGTTGATGCTGAGTGGAATATGCAAATACTTCTAAATTGGTCCTTTCTCGGGGTTTTTATTTCGCAGGCGGTTGCATATGCCGCAGCCGTGTGTGGAGCATATTACATATCTGAAAAAATTGCTTTCCCCAACTTAAATGAAATGATTCAAAAAGCGACAAAACTGTCGATTTTATCAGTTATTTACACTTTTGTTTTTGTCTTTCTTGCCAACATAGGACAGACACCCTTTGGAAGCATCCTTCTTCTTTGCTTAATTACGGTCATTATCTCAATTGCCGTGAGTTTCTTGGTGGCGTATCTTGCAAAGTTTATAGATTGCAATATTGCCAAAAAGATTGTTGCAAAAAAGAAAACAAAAACTGAAGAAATTAAAGAAGAAAAGAAGTCCGAAGGCGAAATACAACTTGAAAATTCGGAAGTAGAAGAAAAAGAAGACTTAGAGAAAAAAG
>CAZJEU010000160.1:0-1686 GCA_964545115.1 uncultured Christensenella sp.
TCAACCTAAAACAGAGCAAAAAGTATGATAGATACAATCATTATCAATGTTCCTAGAAGTAAAGCAAGAATGCTTTCAGGAGAACGCTGGGATTTAATTGCAAAAAAGGACTTTTATTCAAAGTTTGCAAGGAACCCTACCAAAAGACAAAAAGAGAGCGGTAAATACTATCCTCGTCTAACAGGAATACAAAGAGCAAGAAGCGAATCAATAGTAAAGATAGAGTTTTCAATTCCAAAACTTCTTTACCTAAACAACCTTGATGAGCTTGAAGAGAAAGATTTTAAAGAAGTAATTAAAACACTTCACGAAAGATTAAAGGATATGAATCTCTTAATCTTTGAAAAAGACCTTATAAACGCCGATGTGTCTGCAGTCCACTATTCAAAAAATATAGTACTAACAAGCGGATATACAGCAAAACATATTATCTCAGAGTTACAGAAAATAAATCTAAACAAGCTAAATGATTTAACAAAGACAAAGTTTATGAATAGCGGAGAAAGTTTACAGGGATATTCAATATCTAACTCGTTTGTCTTTTATGACAAAATATCTGACTTACAAAAAGACGAAAAACGAGCGATAGATAGAGACCAGAATCCATATCAAAGAAGTTTATTTAGTTCATTGAAAAGTGAAGAGATATTACGCTTTGAAGTAAGACTTTCACAAAAGAGAAAATTAAATACTTTATTTAAGCAGTATGGATTCAAGATAAACCCTACATTCCAAGAAGTATTTTCACTAGAAAAAGCTTTGAAAGTAATGACGGAATACTGGAACGAAAAGATAGATAAAAATAAATATGTTTTGTTTACTTATTCAGAAAATACAGAATCACTTTTGAAAAAGATTAGTATTGCACGACCAAAATCACGACCACAAACATTACTATCACTTCTAGGATTAGTGTCGTTTGTAAAAGATAACAAAGGCGGATTAAGAGAATTAAGGGCAATACTTACTGCACGAATTACTGATAGAGCTTGGTATTCAATAGTTAAAAATTTGAAAAGTATTTCAAAGGATTTGGAATCATTAAGTGAGTTAGATTGGTATCAAGAAGTATCAAAGCAGATTAAAGATTATAAGCCCTATAAGACAAATAAGTTATTAAAAGCATAGATTTGCAATGTAAACTATTGTAAAGTATAATATAAACACATATGAGCAACAAACAAGAAAAAGAGTTTTATAAAGCAGAAGATTTGGCAGAAAAGCTTGATGTAAACATAATGACGATTTATCGTTATATTAAAGCAAATAAACTAAAAGCATATAAATTTGGCAAGGAATTTAGAATTCTTGAAAAAGATTTTAATTCTTTTTTAAAAGAATTTGAAGTTAAAAATATATAATTATGAACAATATAGATAACAAATATCCAAAAGAATACAGAGCAAAACTAGGTTTTACAAATCAAAAATTAGCAAAAGCATTCTTGTCAGCAAAAGACATAATCCCAACTGTTGATTTTAAATACATAAATCTTTTAAACGCACGGTTGTGCGAGATTATTGAAAAATTAAACAGTTTAGTTGCAGAAGAGCTAAAAACAAATGAAATAAATGTTTTCTGTAAGAAAAATATAGAAGAAATTTTTGAAAAATTAAAACAACACGAAATTATTCCTAGAATGAACAATTTAGGAAGACGAACGGAGGAAGTTTATTTTTCTTGGAT
>CAZJEU010000161.1:0-1676 GCA_964545115.1 uncultured Christensenella sp.
TGTGCAGACGTGAAGGATGCAAACTTTTCCTGAAAGGCGACAAGTGCATTTCTCCAAAATGCCCCATGGAACGCCGACCTGTTGCTCCCGGGCAACACGGACTGGGCAGGAAAAAAGTTACTGAATATGGCATTCAACTTCGCGAAAAGCAAAAAGTTAAACGTGCCTATGGACTGCTAGAAAAACAATTCAGAGCCAACTACAAAAAAGCCACTCGAATGAAAGGCGTTGTGGGCGACAATATGCTCAGTCTGCTCGAAAGACGACTGGACAACGTCATCTATCGTATGGGCATTGGAGATAGCAGAAGCGAAAGCAGACAAATTGTCAACCATGCTCACATTTGTGTAAATGGCAAAGTGGTGGACATCCCGTCCTACATCGTAAACGCAGGAGATGAAATCTCCATTAAAGAAAGCAGACGGGAACTGCCCAAATTCAAGCAACTTCGTGGCATTAAAATCGTTATGCCAAAATGGCTGGAATTTAACACAGACACAATGATGGGCAAAATTTTGGCACTGCCAAAGAGAGATGATATCGACCTCAACATTCAAGAACACTTGATAATTGAGTTGTATTCAAAGTAAGGGGGAAATTTTAAATGATGCAAATTGATAAACCGGGCGTAACAACAGAAGAAAAATTGGGTGGGAGTTACACAAAATTCGTCGTCAGCCCGCTGGAAAGAGGGTTTGGCATAACGCTAGGGAACTGTCTGAGAAGGACGCTTCTTGGTGCAATGCCCGGCGCAGCCGTTGTGGCAGTGAAAATTGAAGGAGTTCAGCACGAGTTTTCAAACATCCCGGGCATTCTGGAAGATGTCACTGACATTGTGCTTAACATCAAGGAATTGGCGGTTAAGACCAGTGTCCTAGACGACACTTTCACCACCGTTCTACGTCTTCACAAAACAGGAGCCGGCGAAGTTTTTGCCAAAGACATCGAGGCAAACGACCAAGTGGAAATTCTCACTCCTGACCTTAAAATCTGCACGCTGGACGAAAGTGCCAGCATAGAGATGGAACTCATCATCGGCAGAGGCAGAGGTTATGTTAGTGCCCAGAAAAACAAAAATGACGACTATGCCATTGGCTACATCGCCATCGATGCTATATTCACACCAGTGAAGTCGGTTAACTACACTGTGGAAAGCACTCGGGTGGGTCATTCACTTGATTATGACAAACTCATTCTCGAAGTGCAGACCAACGGCACCATGACCGCGAGTGAAGTCACCAGTCTTGCCGCCAAAATAGTGCAAGACCACGCTCACTTGTTCGTTGACCTTGTGGAAAATATGAGTGAATTGGACGTGCTTGTCTCGCGCGAAGAAGAAAAGCCGGAAAAGGTGATGGAAATGTCCATTGAAGATATGGATTTGTCTGTGCGAAGTTACAATTGTCTCAAAAGAGCAAACATAAATACCATTGAAGACTTAACCAAAAAGTCCAAAGAAGATATGCTTAAAGTGCGCAATCTTGGCTTGAAGAGTTTGGAAGAAGTTATCAACAAACTTGCCGCTATTGGGCTGTCGCTGAGAAACGACGAAGAATAATAAAATACTAAATTTTAAAGGAGAAAATTATGGCTAAGGTTGCAAAAATGAACCGACCGACAAAAGAAAGAATAAGTTTGCTTCGCAATCAGGCAAGTTCGCTTTTGTGGGAAGGCAG
>CAZJEU010000162.1:0-1654 GCA_964545115.1 uncultured Christensenella sp.
TTTTTCGACTAAATAATAGAAAAGATATTAAAAAGAAGCATCGTTTTTCGTATGAGAAAACGGTGTTTTTTTCGTGAGGGAGCGATAGATTTTCGTGTGGGAAAGCGGTGGTCTTTTTGTGAAGACACGGCAATTTTTTTGTGAGGAAACAGAGGAAAAGAGTTAAAAAATTTTCACACGAGAGAGGCTCGGTGCATAAAGTGATTTGAAAGGGAGAAAAATGACGAAATATTTTTTGGATTTAAGCGACAAGCGTCTTCGTGAAGTTAAAGTTATGCTGGAAGAGAGAAACGAGAGAGTGTTTGACTTTGAGGCAAGTCTGGGAGAAATTTGCAACACGGATGTTTGTGTGGTGTCGCCGGCATATAAGTGGAAGAGAGAGATTTTGGGGGCGCTGGAAGAAGGGACCGCGGTGTTTGGCGGAGCGGTGCCGCAGGAACTTTCGGGCGAGAAAGAGAGGCTGAAATATATCAACTTTATGGAAGATGAGAGTTTCGTGGTGAAGAATGCCTTGATGACTGCTGAGGCGTTTTTGGCGGAAATCATTTTACACACAGATGCTTCGCTTTTTGAGCAAAAGATTGTTGTGTTGGGCAGCGGGAGAGTGGCAAAAGCCGTTTGGCAAGTTTTTAGAGATTTGCATATTCGTTTTGACTGTGCAATGAGAAACGAAAAAGAGAGATTTTTGAGCGAAATGGTGGCGGAAAATAGCCTTGATATTCGAGGGATTGAGCCGCTTTTGAAGGATTATGACGTTGTGGTGAACACCATTCCCTTTCAACTTTTTGAGAATGATGATGATTTTAAGGCGGGCGCTGTGGTTTTTGAACTGGCGTCGAGAAATTGTCTGAAAGAGGCTTCGCAAGTGAAGTATATCTTGTGCCCGTCGCTGCCGGCGAAGCATATGCCTAAGAGTGCAGGCAAGGAGATTTTGAAATTTTTGTAGGAGAGAATGAATGAATATTGGGTTGGCTGTGACGGGTTCGTTCTGCACATATCATGAAGTTATTGAACAGATTAAAACGTGGACAGAGGCGGGGCATAAGGTGCTGCCGATTGTGTCCAGAGAAGTGCTGACGACCGACACAAGATTTGGCGATGCAAAAGATTTCTTGGATAAACTGCAAAAATTGACCAAGAAAGAAGTGGTTTCTACCATTGTTCAGGCGGAGATTTTGGGGCCGTCGAATGCGATTGATGTTTTGGCGGTGGCGCCTTGCACGGGGAACACTTTGGCAAAGTTGGCAAATGGCATTAGTGATGATGCGGTGTCGCTTGCTGCAAAAGCACATATGAGAAATTTTAAACCGTTGGTTATCGGCATTTCCACCAACGATGCATTGGGAGTGAATATGTTAAATTTGGCACGGTTGATGAACGAAAAACAGGTGTATTTTGTGCCGTTTCGACAGGATAATCCTGAGGGGAAGCCTAAATCTATGATGGCCAAGTGGGGACTGCTTTTAGATACAATGGAAGCGGCGATGGAAGGAAAGCAGATTCAACCTGTTGTTTTGGGATGAAGTGAGTTTTATAGTTTGAATTATTATTTTAGTTGTTTTAAAATCCATCGTCATTCGGTGGATTTTTAGAATAAAAAGGATTATTTATAGGTTTTTAATAAAAAGGTTTATGCGTGAAAAGGACAGTTTTG
>CAZJEU010000163.1:0-1646 GCA_964545115.1 uncultured Christensenella sp.
GATGACCTTTAACAGCGGGGAAATCACAGAAAACTATGCCAAAGTCTCGGGCGGGGCAATTTATAATCTTGGATATCTTACGCTTAAAGAAGTGGAGTTTATCTCGAACATAAGCTATGACAACACAACCATATATAATGGCGGAATTCTTGAAATCAAAGGTCTTGCATCTTTTGGCATAAATCAACCTATCTTTATCGCCAAGAAGGACGGCGCAGAGACATATAATTTCATCACTGTCGATATCGATAATTACCATAACACCTTCGAAGATATAAACACTCTTGAAAAAATCTTCACTGTCACTCTTTCCTTCGACATTGAAAATTACTTCTTAAACACACCAGTTGTAGTCTTCTCCAACACATCTCATTTTGATAGCTATCTGTTGGCTGAGCCAGTGTTTGTGGCAGAAAATGAAGACATCTTCATCATTTCTCCGTCTAAAACCGAAAGTGCGCTCGTGCTTTTGCACCAAAAATATAAATTACATTTCAAAGATCTCTCCAAAGACGCATCTTCCATAACATTGCCTCAAAGCATAGTCTTTACCTACGACGAACCTTTGACGCAAGATTTCTTGGATAATGTGAACTTGAACACCACCACCCGAGTCGACTATATTTTCAGAGGTTGGGCATATTATCACACCAGCTCTTCCAATATCGGCGTGCAAATGTTTGAGTCTTCCATCGAAGTCTATGAAGCTCTTGTGGATTCCACAAATCTTTATAACTGGAATTTTGGATATTTCAATGATCTGCTTTCACAGTCTTTCGTCCTGCCGCCTTATGATATCTATCTCTATGCAGTGTGGGAGCCGAGAGTCTACAGCGTAACTTATGAATATGACACCTATTACGACGGCGTCATCGGCACAAATAGTTATACAATCGATGGCAGGAACCTGTTAAATTCCAATCTTGAAAGTTTTTCCAAATCAGTGGATTATGGTAAGAAATTTACCCTCTTATCTTCAAATGAACTGAATTCGGTGGAGATAATTGATTATTCCACCATAAATAACGCTATGCCCACCTATTTTAGCAAGCCCAACCCCAGATTCATCAACGACAGCGGCCTTGATGCCTTGGTATTCCCCGAGAGAGTCTCTTATGACGACGGTTCCTCCACTTTATATTGCGACGTCTATGACGTTTCCGGCAAATATTTCTTCGAGTGTGAGGGAGTCACTTATCTTATTCGGCAACTTTATCGCCCCGATGCTTACATTTTCAGTCACTTTGAAATCAACGGAATTAAATATACTTCCTTCGGCAAAGACTTCACCTTAAACACTGCTTTCTCTGCCAATTTTAACGACAAAGCAATCGTTGTTACCATTCATTTCGTCAAAATCTCGCTTAACATTTCGGTGTCTTCAAACGGTGGCGAAGGAGACTTCATCTTGTCCAACCGCAAAGTGGGAGATTCTTTCACCTTGCCCAAAGCAAAATCGACCATTGACTATGTCTCTCTCTACGACACCAATTTCCACGCCACCCAATTTATCTATAAGCAAGGCTTCGAACTTAAAGGCTTTGCGTTAACCAAAGAAAGAGCAGACAGCGGACAAATCGACTTTAATCCCAATCAAACAATTACGCTTAAAGAAACCAATTCCAATTTCTTCGCCGTCTATGCTG
>CAZJEU010000164.1:0-1627 GCA_964545115.1 uncultured Christensenella sp.
CTTAAAATTTCAAAATATAAGAGATAAAAACGGTAAAGAATTTAAAATGAATAACAGTCTTTCGTTGCTTTATCTGCAAAATCCCGACAGTGTTCTTCGCGAGAATTCTTATAAGGAATTGCAAAATGCCTATGGTCGATTCAACAATTTTCTCTCTTCCAACTATTTGGGCAGCGTAAAAAAGGACGTTTTCTTTGCCAAAGCGAGAAACTTTACAAATTCAATATCAAAAGCACTTTTTTACGAAGAAGTGGACGAAAAGGTTTATAGAAACCTAATTTCAAGCGTGGAAAAACACTTGCACTTAAATCATAAATATTTCGAAATAAGGCAAAAACTTTTTAATTTAAAAACCTTTAAAATAAGTGACATTTTTTTCTCTCCACTAAAACTCAAAACAAAATATTCCTACGAACAAGCTTTAAATATAGTATATTCAGCACTTGAAATTTTGGGGGAAGATTATGTCAGTCACATAAAGCATATGGTAAAAAACAAAATGATAGACGTTTTTCCTGCCCAAAACAAAACAAATGGGGCTTATTTGATTATGTCCGCAAAAAAATCTCCCCGCGTGCTTCTAAATTTTATGGGCACTTTCAACGATGTTTCCACTCTTGCGCATGAACTAGGTCACGCGATGCACAGCGTGTTTTCCGATGAAAGCCAAAGTGTTTTCAATGCAGAATACACCATTTTTCTGGCAGAGATTGCCAGCACTGTCAACGAACTTTTGCTGGATGATTATATGTTAAAAAATGCAAAAACAATTGATGAAAAAATTTATTTTATCAATCAATTTTTATCCAAAGTCTATTCCACCATCTTTCGTCAAATAATGTTCGCCAGTTTCGAAGAAAAAATTCACGCAAAAGTGGAGAATAATGAAGAATTATCCACTGTTATTTTAAATGAAACTTATCTTCAACTCGTTAAAAAATATTTTGGTAAAAAGGTTAAGATTTTCGATGAAATGAAGTTTGAATGGAGCCGAATCCCGCACTTTTACGGCGGATTTTATGTCTATAAATACGCAACAGGACTAATTTCTGCGATAAACATAGTGACTAATTTAACTTCGGGAAAAATTTCCGTATCAGCCTACAAAAAATTTCTCTCTGCCGGATGCACAGATACGCCAACTGAACTTTTAAAAATTGTAAAAGTGAATTTTGACAATGAAGAACCTTTCAAAAAAGCATTTTCTTATATAGAAGAAAAATTAAACCAGTTAAATATTTTAGAAAAAGATAGAAAATTATAATATTTTATTGACTTTTTATTTACCTTTTGTTATCATATTTGAGCATCCAAAAATCATATTCCTCGGTAGCTCAATGGTGGAGCATTCGGCTGTTAACCGACAGGTTGCCCGTTCGAGTCGGGCCCGAGGAGCCAAAAGATGCTATTTAGCGAAAGTGTGAGTTTTAAAATTCACACTTTTTTTGTTTTTAGGGTTTTTTGTGAATTTCTAGTGTCAAAATTAGTGTCAGAATTAGTGTCAAAATTCGTTTTAAATCTTTTGCCCAAAACTGCGGCTTGCTCTACTTCAAAATCAGATAAAATCTCTCTATAATATTGCTTTGAAATACTCAGTTTTTTCTATTAAAACATTCAAGATAAAAGA
>CAZJEU010000165.1:0-1600 GCA_964545115.1 uncultured Christensenella sp.
TTTAAGAAAAGCTAAAAAATTTTCCGTTATCTCTTGGTTTTCTTTTAAACGATTGTTCATAACGCTTTCAAGCGAAAGTCCGCAATTAAAAGAGTGGTCGATAAATAAATTTACACGATTTTTATCTTTCTTTTGAACTTCAATTTTTGTGATTAGCATTTAAAATTCCTTAT
The DNA here is from genome assembly GCA_964545115.1 of uncultured Christensenella sp. GTDB lineage: Bacteria > Bacillota > Clostridia > Christensenellales > UBA1242 > UBA7862. The sequence continues at coordinate 174 of CAZJEU010000165.1, forward strand.
TAACTGAATTTTGAAAGTTGTTCATTTTTTAAATCTAAAAATTTATCTAAAAAAGTTTTCTCTGTTTGGGTTAAGAATACTTTGAACTGAACTTGCTTTTTAAAGATGGTTTCTTCGGGATGAATTTTCTCTTTTTGAAAAAACTTCTGAATGCTATCAAAAGTATTGTAAGAACATTCGCCTGAATATAAAATTCTTTTTTCAACACTTTTTATGTTGTTTTCTAAACAGCTTCTGGCACAGTCTTTGTAGGTTTTGCCTAGTTTGCTCGTTCCTAATTTTTCTCCACCAAAGTATCGGACGACAACACATAAAACATTAACTAACTTTTTTTCTTTTAACGCAGCAAGAATTTTAGCGCCAGCTGTTCCGGAAGGTTCTCCGTCGTCGTTTAAAAAAAATTCATTTTCATAGGTGCTGGCGAAGCAAATATGTGATGCTGAAGGATGGTTATTTTTTATTTTTTTTAAGATTTTATTTTGGTGACTAAGGTTGTTACAAAAGAAAACGAAAGATATAAACTTGGATTTTTGCACGACATTTTTCGATTGAATTTCTGTGACGATATTATTCATTTTCATTAAAATCGACTTCTTTATTTGATTTTTCTTGCATTTTCTTTATATTTTTGTTTATTTTTTTGAAAATGAACCAAAAAATAGTTATGATTTGAAGTGGAATTGCAATAATAAAAATTAGCCAGTTACTTTCAAATGGTATGCAGATAAAGACTGCCAAAGCGACCATCCATATGAGATAAGACACATTTATTCCGTTCATAAGATTGGTGCACCAAATGCTGGAAAAGACGGTGGCGACTATGCCCGAGATGGCGAGAGCGATGATAAAAAATTTCCAAGCCCAAGTGTGCGAAGTGGGCATAAAGCCGATAAAAAAAGAATAGGTTACGACTGCTACAAGCCACACGAGAGAGATGGACAGAAAGACGATGAGCGATTGTTCTTTTGAGAAAAAACGTTTCTTTTCAGCTTTTTTAGGTTTTAAAAAATTGTTTGCGGAAATGTGGCTACTTTCTGATAAAAAATCATTGACAGTGATGCCGAAGATATCGGCGATTTGTTTTAGGATTGTCACATCGGGAATGGCTTCTCCACGTTCCCATTTTGAGATGTTTTTGTCCGAATATAAAAGCTTCTCAGCAAGTTCGAGCTGAGTGAGATTGGCAGCCTTTCGGTATTTAGAAAGATTTCTGGCGATTGTCAATTTTAAGTCGTCTGAAAATAAGGTTTCTTTTTCATTCATAATTTAATTATAATACATTAAAAAATAAAAGGCAATTTAATTAAAATGCAATTCTACTAATTGTAGAGTTGGATTTAGCCTAATAAATTGAATAGCCCAATGAGAATAAAAATAACTCCGGCGAAAAAAGAGGAGTCGAGCAAAAACAACTTTCTGAGTCTTAG
>CAZJEU010000166.1:0-1598 GCA_964545115.1 uncultured Christensenella sp.
GAAAATATTGGCTCATTGATTGAAGGTTGGTGCAAGAAAAAATTAGTTTTTGCCCACGCGCTTCTGTCCTTCGGGACAGTTAGGGGAGCCAACACGCATTACACACATTTGCAAATCGCACAGACTAAAGCAGAAATCAAAATTTGCAAAAGAGTGCAATTTTTGCCACAGCTCCAATCGAAATAGAATTTTGTCGTATTTTGCAGTTATACATAGATATTTGAAGAACACATTATAAATTTGGCTATCAAATGAATGTAGATTTTTACGTAGAAAACAGTTACAAAATATCAAAGCTGATTACGAATGAATACAGCACCTCCTTTTCTTTGGCAACATCGCTACTGGAGAAGGATAAAAAGCGATCGATATACGCTATTTATGGCTTTGTTCGTCTTGCCGATGAAATTGTAGACAGCTTTAACGGATACGACAGAGCTTTTTTGCTGAATAAATTAAACGAAGACCTTGATTATGTGATAACGAATGGAGTTAGTACAAATCCGGTTTTAACAGCCTTTGCTGATACTGTGAAAAAATATGGTATAAACCCCGAATATATCCAGTCGTTTATGAAAAGTATGGAAAACGACTTAACAAAAGAAAAATACACCAGCTCAAAAGAATTTGAAAGCTATGTTTATGGTTCAGCTGATGTTGTTGGATTAATGTGTTTAAAAGTGTTTTGCAATGGCAAAAATGGCTTATATGACAAGCTAAAACAACCTGCTCAAAAATTAGGTTCCGCTTTTCAGAAGGTTAATTTTTTGCGTGATTTAAAAGACGATATTAACAACCTTGGAAGAAGTTACTTTCCTGAAATATCGAACAAAGCATTTAATAGACAGACAAAGCAACTCATCGAGGAATCGATACAAAAAGATTTTGATGAGGCATGGATTGGCCTTAAGCAATTACCCGGAAGGTCGAAATTGGCAGTTGCCCTTGCTTTTTATTATTACCAAAGCCTGTTTAATAAAACTAAAAGAACCCCGGCAGAGCAGGTTATTAAAAAACGAATGCGGATTTCAAACTTAAAAAAGTACTTGATTATTATACAAGTAGCCTTTATGTATAAAACAAAACTTATTTAAATGACTGAAAAAGTTATACTTGTAGATAGCAATGATACAGTAATTGGCGAAATGGAGAAACTGGAAGCACACCAAAAAGCGCAATTGCACAGGGCAGTTTCTGTTTTTATTTTTAATTCGAAGGGCGAACTTTTACTTCAAAAGAGAGCTGAAAGCAAATATCATTCACCGGGATTATGGACAAATACTGTATGCACACACCCACGTCCAAATGAAAGCAACGAAAATGCTGCCACAAGAAGATTGGATGAAGAAATGGGTATAAAACAAATAAAACTCACCAAACTTTTTGATTTTATATACAAAGAGAAGTTTGAAAACGGATTGACAGAATATGAGTTCGACCATGTTTTTGTCGGTAATTCAGATGTTTTTCCAATTCCTGAACCAACAGAAGTCTGCGATTTTGAATATATTGATTGTGAACGTCTTTTGGTGAAAATTCAAAAGAATCCCGATAATTACACTGTGTGGTTTAAGAAAATTGTTAACCGTGTTTTTTCT
>CAZJEU010000167.1:0-1596 GCA_964545115.1 uncultured Christensenella sp.
ACCACCTGAACCTCATCTGCCACAAAGTTAGGACACTGCTCTACGTAATAAGAAGTTATAGTTCTATTTCCGCTAATGTATTTTCTTTTTTCAGCAGTCCAACCCTCGACTGGTGTATAGTCTTTAAACCAACTGCACTTATGAGCATAGGCATTTGCACAGTCCCAGCATATGCTACTTTCTTTTTTTTTATTATGCTTTGTCTCAACTTTGTTTTCCATTTTAATCCTCATCTTGTTCAATTACATCTAGAATTTCCAAGTCTTCTTTCATTGCTTGCGTATCGTAATAATCTTTTATAAAGTCCTCATCATTTTTGCCAGGCTTATAATCAATTTCGTCAAGAAGCCAATTAAAAGCAGTTCTAATTTCTTTTTGTTTTTCCTTGTCTTTTGGTTCATATTCTTTTGCCATTTCGTGTGCAATCACATAACGGCAATCGCTATCAGGAATATAATACTCACATAATCCATAATGTTTCTCAAAACAATCAACATCTGTTTGCACTTCATATTCTCCATTCATTTTAATTTTCACAATTCTTTACCCCACTCGCACTTTTGTCGCTCCATAGATGCCTCGACTTTCATTTTATATTCTTGTTTTCTTTTCGCATCTTTTACTGCTTTTTCTTGTTTCTTCTTATTTCTCTCAAAATAATCATACATTATTTGCAGGTTAGTTGCTTTCATTTTTATTCTCCCCTTATCTTTAAATAGATTACCACTTTAAACTACATTCTCCAACTAAAATAGATGTGCAATTTGCACAAATTTATATACTCTTTAACCTGTAATTTTTCTTTATATCTTTATCAATCGATATAATAAACTTGCCTTTTTCTGCCATTTCGAACATTCTACTAGCAATGGCTTCATCAATTTGTAACAACTCATTTATAGTCCGTTCTCCGCTAATTATTGTAATTTTCCCAGAAGAATAAGAATATCTCGTGTTTATCACCTGAAACGCTTTATTTCTATCTTCGTCAGTTGGCGGTTTTTTAAAAAAATCATCTATATAAAGAACTTCTATGTTTTTCAACTCTTTTAGCATATTGTTATATTTAGTTTCATCTCCATATGTCGTTTGCTTTAATCTTGTTACAATGTCGTCCCAAACCATATATGAGCAATCTTTTCCGTTTTTTAAAAACTCGTTAATAATTGCAGTGCAGATATGTGTTTTTCCACTTCCAACTTGCCCACCAATATAAAATAAAACTCCGTTCTTTATAAAATTTTTTGCTTTTATAATAGTTTCTTTTTGCCATTCTTCGCTTATAATATAAGTGTCAAATGTTTTATTTAAAGAATTATCGCCAATGTTCAATTTTTTTAGTTTAGATAGATAATTTCTAATTTTTAAACATTCACAATCTACGCATTTTAATTTAAAAATATCTTTATCGTCTCTTTTAATTGTGTAACCTTTATTTTCGCACTTTTCACAAGATACCGTCATTTTTTCATAATCAACTTTCATTTTATCACCGTCCCTAATTTTAATTCTGAAAAAGAATTTTGTCTCTTATCATTTTTATTCTCATTCAAATAACTTTCAAATTTTGTTCCAAAAAGCGTTTCACGTCTTAAA
>CAZJEU010000168.1:0-1588 GCA_964545115.1 uncultured Christensenella sp.
CTGCTCCGCTTCTTAAAAATATGCGTTATAAAAAAGGAAAAATCCACAGATATATCAGCAATTATGCTGAAAATCTGAGTGATTCCTTGCGCTATTCTGTTGCACCTTTACGTAAGAAAAAAATAAATCTTGAAAAACAACAAGAGATTGAAGAAAAAAAAGAAGTTGAATTTAGTGCAGAAAGAGTCAAGTCTAAAAAGAAAAAAAAATGGCTCAATTTTGTTTATTTTGCTTTAAATATCGCTGTAATAGCCGTTGTGCTTTTGGTGCAACTCTCCGGAGAGCAAAATCCATTTGAATCTCTTACTGCAATCTTAGAGATAAATTGGTGGTTTGTTTTGGCAGCAGCGGGAACAGTGATAGTGGGCATTTTAAGTGACCAAATCCGTTTTACAAGCCTGATACATAACACAACGGGAGTTTTTCGTTTTAATCTCGCCTTCAAACTGGGCATCGTAGGTAAATATTATGATGTCATCACGCCACTTAGCACTGGCGGGCAACCTTTCCAAATTTTATATACCAACAAATACGGCATCAAAGCAGGTGCAGGCATCTCTGTAACTATGGCGAGATATATCTTTTATCAGATAGTTTATTTCATTTTTGCCACCTATTTTTTGTTCAGCAACTTTGGAGATTTGCTTAGCGGAACAACGGGAACTGTGGCGATGGGTGTGGCTTCGACTCTGACGTGGATAGGGTATTTTGTGATGGCGTTGGTCATTTTTACAGTGCTATTTGTTTCGCTAAATCGTCGTGCTGGCGCGGGCTTGGTGGTGGGCGGATTGAAACTTTTGAGCAAGGTGAAAATTGGAAAATTTAGGATAATAAAAGACTATAATAAAACTTTCAAAAGCGTTATTAAAACAGTGAATATGTGGTATCGAACAACAAAGAAATATAGTAAATCTTTGGGTGTTATTCTTATCAACATAGTGTTTTCTGTGACCTATTTATTATCAATTTATAGTATGCCTTATTTCATATATTGTGCGTTCGCAGGATGGAGTCCGGAGCTGTGGGTGAGAATTGTGAGCATCGCTTTGATGGTGGATTTGTCCAGTGCTTTTAACCCCATTCCTATGGGAACAGGCACGGCAGACTTGTCTTTCACTGCCTTCTTTGCAGCACTGTTTATTGATGCAGGATTGGGGGTTGGAGCGCAGGTCTGGGCGTTGATTATTTGGAGAATTTTGTTCTATTACATCCATATCATAAATGGATTTTTACTTCTTTCTTATGACTATTTTATTGGCAACAAACGGTTGGAAAAAAACAAACAAATTTGGCTGCACACTCATAAAGAACGCCGTAGAATAAAACTAGAACAAAAAATGCTGAATAAAGAAGGGAAATGATGAAGCAGTCCGACTAGTCGGCCGCTTAATCATTGATATGGCAACATAACTACCTTTTTTATTTATCATTGCACGACCATTCAGTCGTCGATTTGAAGCATTAAATGTAAGTAAAAAACCTTAATAAACAATGCGAAAATTGGTTGTTTTTTTATTGTTTTAAAGGTCTTTTTGACGCGAAATAAAAAGAATATAAAATAGTTACCTTAATTTAAAGATTTTAAATT
>CAZJEU010000169.1:0-1569 GCA_964545115.1 uncultured Christensenella sp.
TAATTCATGGGGCACTATTTCGGGTTCTTTTTCAGATTCGAAAAACACCCAATTTCCAATGCCAGAATCTAATCGTATCATATTAATAAAATCCTCATTAATTTCATTCATATACATTGTATTTTATGCGTAAATCGTTAGATTGCGTCTTTAAATCCTGCAGTAAGCACATCTGTTTCTTTTTGTATTTGTTCGTTTTCAAAACTATCTAAATAATTTTCTGTAACTTCAACTGAACTATGTCCGAGTAATTCGCTAATCATTTCTATTTTTGCCCCTGAACGCTTTAATACTGTAGCAAAACTGTGTCGCGCAAAATATGTCGTTACGTTCTTATTTATGCCTACTTCTTTGGCTATCTGTTTAATGTACTTATTAACGATTTTTGTTAAACCTTGGTATGTATTTCGCTTTTGTATTGCATCCATATTATTATTAACGTGTGGGAATATATAAACATTTCCATTTACCGAAGGTTGTCCCCATCTCTTAATGATTTCCATACTTTCGGGTTTAAGTGCGACTGAAATTGTTTTGCTCTCCCTTTGACTTCGCTCTGTTTTAGCTCGCTTATAAGTAAGAATATTTTCATTTATGTTTTCCCATTTCAACAAACAAAAATCTTTTACATTCATGCCATTACATAAATACAGGAATAACCAATAATCTTTTGCCATTTCTTTAGTGCTATTTGGCTCAGCTTCATATTTGTAGATTTTACCAATTTCCTGAATAGTCAAAGCCTTTTTAGTGTTCTTACCTGTTGGAATAGAATATTTGCTTTTTGTAACTCCAAAAGGGTAAACGCTTTTATCAATATTTTGAAGATTGTAAACTGCTCTAAGGCTACGTAAATAAATTCCGACGGTTGAAATGCTGTTTCCGCTTTCTAGCATCCAATTTTCATATTTTTTTAAAAAATTCGGTGTTACTTCGGCAAAGGTTAAATTCTGTTTAAAATTTTCAATACTATTTTTAGCACATTGATAACTAACCGCCGTACCAACTCTGTTTTCTAATTTGAGGTCAGCAATATATTTATCAAATGCAAAAGAAACGCTTTCTGCTGTATTGCGTTGGTCTAAAAACTGAACTTCAAACGCATCAAATGAAAACACGTTAAGTATATCAATCACATCATTTGCTTTTTTCTCAAAGTATTCTACTTTAGTTTTTACTGCCTTTTGGCTTGCGGTTTTTCTTTTACCAAAAAAAGCTTGTTCAAAATCTTCAAGGGTTAAATCAATCCCTGTAGAAAAATATTTACGTTTTCTTTTATGGGTTATTTTGATTTTTACGGAACATTTACCGTTTTTCTTTGGTCTGCTTTTGTCTATATAAATACTTACATCTGCTTTTTTCATAACCTCATCTTAAAAATGTAACACTTTTGTAACACAAAGATAACAAAATAAAACAAAACAAACGCATAAAAAGCGTGCACACAAAATACTTAATACTTTGCTACTGTTGGGGTTAAAGATTGTTTAGCAGTGGTTTGATATTTCATTGTTTTGTGTGTAATTTCTGACTGTTAATCAGAGGGCCGCTGGTTCAAGTCCAGCAGGA
>CAZJEU010000170.1:0-1568 GCA_964545115.1 uncultured Christensenella sp.
TTCTCATATTCGTAATACTCACAATCATATTCATTGTCAAATTCTGTGCCATCACGATATAATTCAATTAAAAAATGCAAAAAAAGTGCAATTTAGTTGCCATCTTTTTTCCACTTTTTATACAAGTCCATTCGACGTTCTTTGGTAATTTCAATCATTTTTTCTTGTCGCCAGTTTTCAATTTCTTTATGATTGCCGCTCAAAAGAATTTCTGGCACCTTCTTTCCTTTAAATTCTGACGGTCGAGTATACTGCGGATATTCCAGCAACCCTGCCGAGAAACTTTCTTTTTCCGTTGCATTTTCATTGCCCAAAACGCCGGGAACATATCTCGCCATAGCGTCGACAAGCGCCATCGCAGGAATCTCTCCCCCCGTCATCACAAAATCCCCCACACAAATCTCTTCATCCACACACAAATCCAAAATTCGCTCGTCTATTCCTTCATAATGACCGCACAAAATCACCAAATCTCTGCCCGAAAAAGCCAATTTCTCCACTTTTTTTTGGGTCAAAACTTCCCCTTTGGGAGAAAGATAAATCACCAGACTATTTTCCGTTTTTACACTGGAAATGGCATCAAAAATAGGTTGCGCAGTCATAATCATTCCTGCCCCGCCCCCGTAAGGATAGTCGTCACAACGCTTATTTTTATCTTTGGAAAAATCTCTTATATTATGCAGTCGAATTGTAAGTAATCCGCTTTCTTGCGCACGCTTTAAAATGCTGTGATTAAGTGCTTCAAACATTTCAGGAAACAAAGTTAAAACATCAATTTTCACACCAACACCTCTTTTAGTTTAGCGCCAAAAACAACTATTTTTTTTGCCTTGATATCCACTTCCTTCACCACTCCATCGACAAAAGGAAAACTGTACCTTGCCCCACCACTCAAAAAATTTATAATGTCTGCCGCACCATATTTTTCTACACTTTCCACAACGCCCAACATTTTGCCTTTGTCGTCAAAAAGGTCACACCCTTCAAGGTCTGCAATCAAAAATTCATCTTGCCCAGTCGGCTGCAAAGCGTGCAATTCAACATAAATAATAGCATTTCTGAACTTTTGCGCACATTCAATATCTTCCACTCCAACAAGTTTCAGATAGCCAAACTTTTTGTAAAAGCGCACCCTTTTCACTTCATAAACTTCGTCATTTATTGAAACGGTTTTCAACCCACGCCAAAAATCAAGGTCGTGCGTAAAGCATTCAACCTTAATTTCGCCATTTAGTCCATGGGGTTTTAAAATTTTTGCAATTTCAATCATTTCATTTAATTTTCAAAATATATTTTTTGCTCTGGTCGTGCGATGCCGAGTGCAAAATTGACCTGATTGCCTGAGCAACTTTGCCATTTTTACCAATAATTTTTCCCACGTCTTGCTCTGCCACTTTCACTTCAAAGACAACGACGCGCTCTTCATCTTTTCGAATGATTTGAACGGCATCCTTATCTTCCACCAAGGCATTCACAATAAATCTCAACAATTCTTCCATTTTTTTCTCCTACTTTTGTGATTTATGCCTTCTTAGCATCTTTTTTCTTCGACACGATTTTTTTGCTCG
>CAZJEU010000171.1:0-1562 GCA_964545115.1 uncultured Christensenella sp.
TTTTTATTCCACTTTCTTATAATTAGTACATAAAGAATAATTGTAATAGAAGTAGAAGTAATCGCCAAAATTAAATCTATTTTTAAGAAAGGAATATCATTTAAACTAAAATTATCTGTTTCTCCTATAAAAGAAACAAAAGCCAATGTTCCTAAAAATATTATCCAAAAAAATGCTGGCAATATAAATAATGTCCATGCTAAATACTTTTTATCTTCTGTTTTCATATCTTATATCTTCTCCATTAACTTAATATAAGTATAACAAATAAACTTTAAATTTGTTGCAAATAAATAAAAATTTCAAAAAAATTATTAAAATGGCAGTTAGGCGTGTGCTTGTCATATACAAGTGTTCTCGCTTCGCTCGAACAGACAAGCACACGTCAACAAATTAAATTAAAGCAGACAAAAAGCGAAAGTGTTGGTAAACGTAACACACTTTCGCTTTTTGCTGTTCTATACAATGGCTAATTTATTCCATGGTGTACTTGACAAGAGTCTCTGAAATGAGTTTTTCTTTTGCTGGTTAAGACAGAGAAACGATATTTATGCTTATGGCTTCGCCGTTTTCATTTCTCTGCCTTTTTATATTGTGTTTTCATTTCTTCTCTTGTCAAGTACCTTTCACGGCATAAAGTAGCCATAAAAAAGATTAGAACATTTCTGCTCTAATCTTAAAATTATTACACTAGTTTCAAAAGTCAGAGACTTAATCTCTCTTTTTTTAAATACGTGGTTCAAAGCCTTCAAAAATGATGTTGTCGCAGTGTTTCGCCACTTTCATATATGCTTTTTGGCTGGGCACCGCCCACACCAGCAAGGGAAGATGCTTAAAGCGATTGACATAAATATTGGGCACTTCGTCCCATTTGTAAGCGATGAAGTGCGGCTGTGAAACATTTTTGTTAAGCGCCATTCGCTTGATGACCCAGCGTCTGATAAAGCCCATCTTTCGCCCTTTCATCGAGCAAGCCAGTTGCCCGCGCAAAATCTCGGGAGCATTGAGCCTAAACCATTTAAGCGTGTAGGGATTAAAACTGATTATGGCAAATTCGCCTTCATACTTTCTTAAAATATCACATATAATCCGCTCAAACTTGCTGTTGATGTTATAGTCTTTAATCTCCACCAAAATGGGCGCTCTGCCACCCACGAAATCGAGTGCTTCCTGCAAAGTGGGGATTGATTCCTTGGTTTCTTCGCCTTTTTCGTTTAAAAGACGATATTTTTTCAATTCTTCAACATTCTTAATCTTGCGAATATAGCCGTCTTTTCCCGTCATTCGCACCAAAGTGGCATCGTGAAACACCACGGGAGTGCCGTCTTCCAAGGGATAAATATCCAGTTCGATGCCGTAGTCGTGATTGATGGCATTTTCAAAAGCAGAAAAACTGTTTTCTGGTCGAGTCTCGTCGTGAAGCCCACGATGCGCGATATATTTGTTCACCAACCAAGTGTCGAAAATGTTGGTCATTAAAAAACTCCCAAATATGAATTATCTAAGTTTAATACTTCAATCATACCACTTTCTTTTAGTTTTTTCAAACCCTTTTTAATATA
>CAZJEU010000172.1:0-1537 GCA_964545115.1 uncultured Christensenella sp.
TTTAGAAATTCTTTGTACTTCTCTCGATACTTTGGCGAATGCAAAACCGCATAGATGTAATCTAAAATGTCAATTGGGGCAAAAGTATTTTCGGTGGTTTCCTTTTCGTTGGAAAAAGTTAAATTCAAATTCTCCGCAATTTGATTTATAATTTCAGCTTTTAGATTGGGTTTTCTTTTTTCTGATTGGTCAATGCTTTGTTGACCGTTGGATTCTGGATAAATGTAGAGAGGTGCAATGTAATCACCACCCTGCATTCCTGGTCTTGACCAACTTCTAAAATCAATGATGTTTTTAGAAACCATTGCTGAAACAGAGTTTTCTTCAGCATTTCCAAGCTTGTAAACTAACCCGATGTTATTTTTTGTAAAATGTTGCATAACTTCTGTTCTCGGATAACAATGGAAACCTTTTGAATTTCCTGTATAAAAAGTCCATCTAATATCAAATGGACGATAGGAAATATTGGTTAAAACTCCTTTATTTGGATAGTTAGATTCTAAATCTTTTTTTGCAAAATTCACTTGCCAATCTCGTACATCTTTCCCTAAATTGAATTTGGTTCGAGCGGTTTCATCGTCTAATCCAAGAAAGGTTTCAATAGTAGTTTGTACTTCTGATTTTGTTGAATGAATTGTAAACTTATCTCGAGCTGTAACAATACCAACACTGTTTAATATGAAAGTCTCAGGTATAGAAAAACCTTTGTCATACATTGCTTTGGCTTCAAAATCCTTTTGAACCATAAAGTACATAGGTGCTACATTGGGTAACTCATTAAAATCAATTGACTTTAGAGAACTTTCATTAAGAAAATCGTATTTAAAATCACGTTTCCCATAAAGGTCGTAATGCAGAATTTTACCTAATTCGTTGGCTTTCTTTTTTCCTGTTTTTACAAAAATGTTAATTGAAACTCCTTGTTGAATATCAAAAACATTTGTGTCAGCACTTCCGTCTGGTGCGGTTTCCTTTTTCTTACTGTTGCCGTGTAAATCTATTGTATAAATTTTGTCATAAGTTTTCAGTAAATTCCAACGCATTCCCCTGAAAGTAGGGTTGTCTAAAAAACCATGTGGATTGATAAATGCCAAAACTCCGCTTCCATTCTTTTCAATGTAGTGTTGACCATAGCGCAAAAATTTCACATAATCATCGTTAATCCATTTTGGATTTCGTTCATTTAGTTTTTCTTTTCCTCCTGGCTCTTTTTTGTAATCTTCCATCAGTTTCATTATCCATTCGCCCTTGTTTGCACTTTCGCCACTATACGGCGGATTTCCAATAATACACATCACGGGCGTATCACGTTTAATGCGGTTTGCCTCGTTTGCTTCAGTGCTTAACCAATTGGCAAAGAGAGTTCCTGTATCGGGGTGGTATTCTTCGAGGCTATTTGTTAAGAACACACGAAAACGTTGTTCTTTGGTGGGTTTAAAGCCTGTTTCCTTCAATAGTAAATCGAGTTTAAGGTGTGCCATAGCGTAACTTGCCATGAGCAACTCAAATCCGTTCAATCGTGGAATTAAGTGATTTT
>CAZJEU010000173.1:0-1524 GCA_964545115.1 uncultured Christensenella sp.
AAAAAAAAGTATAGATCCAAAAGAATTAGAGCACAGAGTTAAATTTACTAAAAGGCTGGCAAATATTTTGGGTGAATTAGAAAGCCCAATTGAGATAGATGCATATATAAAAAAGTATTCAAAAGAGATATTGAATATACAACAAACAACAAAAAGACAAAAAGAAGCTTTGGAGTATTTTTATTGAGTGAGTGAGTGAATACCTTACGCAGTTTTATATCATAACGCATAGTTTTATCATTGAACCATATTTTAAATGATTTTAAACCTTTTGATTATCTCCCTTATAATCTTACTTGCTTTGTGGGTATGGGAGGGAGAGAATAAACCACCTTTTAGTTTTTAAACTTTACAAAATGGAAGTAGTACCAGCAACACTCATTACAATCCCCGTTGTAATGATTACAATACTTGTTGTAGTCCTTATAGATTCTTTTAGTTCTTAAATGATTAGAAAATGATACAAGTAATAGTTGTTATCTTATTATTATTTATAGTAAAATTATTTGACTAGTTTTTTATTTAGTTTTTTATATTCTTTTTTGTGACAAATGAAATACCATCAGAAGCGATACCAAGAAAACAAAGACTTAAAAAAGGAATACAACAGAGAATACGCCAAAAGATACATAACAGAGGAAGACCGTAAGAGATACAACCGTAAACGATACCAAAAAGAAGAGAACAGACAAAAGAAAGCCGAACGGAACAGACTTTATAGAGAGAAGACAAAAAAAGAAAAAAGCAAGTCTTGAAATTAGAAAAGATTTTCATATAGTACCATTACTTTATCAGGTAAAAATAAAATAGTAATGGACGAACATAAAATAAAGTTAATAAGACAAATAAGAGATGAATTAGTAGATAAAAAAATGGATGACGACTGGAATTTGTTACGGGAAGATGTAGAAAAAGAAGTTTATAGATTACAAAATAGACTAAAATACTTCTGATTAGACCTGGACAATCTCAAATTCTAAAAGAAAATGCTTTGAATGTAACACCTTTATCAGTATAATTATCTAATGATGAGACGCAAAAACGCCAGAAATAGAACCTCTATAAAGGGGGACAGAAAAGGTTTATTCTGGCGGATAACCTAGTCTCGTGTCTCTCTTTATAGAGGTTTTATCTTTAAAAGGAAAAATACTAATGGAATGACGAATAAGAATTCATAGAAAGATACAAGAACGATGACGATATAGTAATTGAAACACTATGAGAGTTTTTTTACACCTATTATTAAACGCAACACATAAAAAATATGTATCTTGATGAGTAAAGCTAAAACCTTGACAATGTATAGTTTGAAGAAAAATGTTAGCTAAACAACTTGATATAACTGAAGACCAAGTAAGGACATCACTTAAACATCTAAAAAGCACCAACGAAATCACCATCAAAAGCACCAACAAATTTAGTATAATAACAATAGTTAACTACTGTGATTATCAAGACGATAAAAATCAAAATCCCCAGCAAAATCCCCAGCAAAATCCCCAGCAAATCCCCACTATACAAGAA
>CAZJEU010000174.1:0-1522 GCA_964545115.1 uncultured Christensenella sp.
TTTTGTCATAATTATTGGATGCTCCGCTGTCTTTTTACAATGACCGCCAACGGTTAGTATATGAAAAGTAGGCGATTTCGAAGCACGAAACTTTCAGTTAAGCACAAAGTTTGATACGAGCCAAAAGCCTTGATTTTACAACTATTTCGCCTATTTTTTATATACATTGTTAGCAAATCGGCTTTCTTCAAGCGTTAATGTTAATTGTTTAGGTAAATCATAATTCTTTGGTTTAGATGTCAACTGTGATTTATCATTTTTAATTCGAGATTTCATTTCAGAATTTGTTACACTGTCTTTAAGTTCAATATTTGATAAAAGAGCTTCATAAACAGCGTTTCTGTTTGTTTCCTTGCCACCAACGTGATAAAAATGTTCTTTAGTCGCTACAAAAGAATCTTTCCAAACTGAAAAAACATAATCGTTAGTTCTGTATTTATTACTTAACCAAGTTGATAAAATAAATTTGCAGTTAGAATTTACCAATCCTTTGTTTAATACTATTTCTTCTTCTTCTGACCAACTGTCAAAATAGTCAACGTGTCTTCCAATGTATGGTGGGTCTGAATAAACAAAATCCGAACTTTTTAATTCTAATAAAGTCTGATTAAAATCTTGGTGTTTAAATACATAATCGCCTTGTTCAATAATCTGAGAAATGTTCTCTACTTGATTAGTTATTTTTGTAACTAAAGCTTGTGCAAAGCGATTTGGTTTTTTACAAAAAGGAACATTGAAACCACCTTTTTTATTAAATCGCATCATTCCATTAAAGCAAGAACGACTTAAAAATAGAAAATCTAAAGGATTCCCAAACTCGTTAAATCTTTCTCTTACAGCATAGTAATGTTTTCCTTCCGTTTCTAAAAGTTTTTGACCTTCTTGGTTTAGAAAGTTCTTTACTATTACACTTGTTATTTCCTTGTTTTGTATTGCCTTGTAAAAATTAATAAGGTGTGGATTACTATCACAAAGTAACGCTTTTTTGGGGCGAACATTGAATGCAACAACGCCTGTTCCCATAAATGGTTCAACCCAACGGTCATAGGATATTTCTTTTACGTTTGAAGAAATCCATTCGACAAGTTTGGTTTTGATACCTTGAGATTTTATTGGTGGGACAAATATTTTCATTTTTTCTTGTTTTTTCGTTTAGGTTTCATAGGATTGATTTTATCCGTACTCATTCCCTTAAATTCAAGAAATTCTGTCAATTTAGTTAGCTTTTTAAAATTACCTGCTTTTTTTGGGTCAGGAACTTTTAAAACGCCTTGATTTATCCAATATTCATCAAATACTTTTTCTCCAAGATTTTTGAATACACCGTTTCCTTTAAGAATATCATCTATGTATTGAATACTCCCTATATTAGCTGTATTTCCGCTACCGCCTTTGTCACTCGAAATCTTCCATTTTTCTTCAGCGAAGAAAACAAGGTTTTTAATTACTGAAGTGATTTTATCTAACTCATTTAATTGAAGTATTTTAGTTTCATCAATGTCAATAGATAATGCTCTTGTAT
>CAZJEU010000175.1:0-1520 GCA_964545115.1 uncultured Christensenella sp.
AATTTATAAAAGAAAAATTCGTTTTTAAAAACCCGCCACGAAAAAACCTTGATTTTTAAAAGAGTTTTTGATATATTATTCATTGAATAGTTTTTTTTCAAAAGTTATTCCTTCTTGCTGTCGCCATCGGCAGCCAATTTAGTCCAAAAGGAGGTAACATCGCATGGCAAAATACGAAGTGCTGTTCATTCTTTCTCCCGACGCAACCGACGAGGAAAGAGAAGCTGTCATCGCCAAATTTAAAAAATATGTCGAAGACGGAAAAGGCTCAGACGTTCGCATTGACAAGTGGGGGCTCAAAACTCTTGCTTATCCCATCAAGTTCAAAAAAGAAGGGCACTTTGTCCTTATGAATTTTGATTCGCCCGAACAAACCGCCATCGACATGGGCAAACTTATGCTCATCACCGAAGGCATTCTGCGACATATGATTGTCAAAAAATAAAATTTTAAGGAGAAGAAATGAACAAAGTCATTTTAATCGGAAATCTTACCAAAGACCCTGAACTATCCACCACAAATTCTGGCATAAACTATTGCCGTTTTTCGCTTGCTGTCCCCAAACGTTTTGTGCAAAGCGGGGAAAGAGATGCTGAATTCATCAACATTGTTGTGTGGCGCGTTCAAGCAGAAAACTGCCACAAATATCTCAGAAAAGGCAGCAAAGCTTGCGTCGTCGGCACTCTGCAAACGAGAAGTTACGAAGCCCAAGACGGCACAAAGAGATATGTCACCGAAGTGGTCGCCGAAGAAGTGGAATTTTTAAGTTCCAGAACCAGCAACGAAGCTGCCCCCACCACCGACACCTCTTCAACCACCACCGATACCGCCAAATCGTCTGGCAATGGAGACCTTGAACCCGTTGATGACGACACCCTACCATTCTAATTTAAAAGGAGAAACTAATTATGGCTGAAGAAATAAAAGAAAACAAAGTGACCAAAGAGACTAAGGATTTCAGCGAAGAAAAATTTGTCAAACGTCCCCCCAGAAGAATGCCCAGAAAAAAAGTCTGCGCCTTCTGTGCCGACAAGAGCAAAATCATTGACTACAAAGACGTTGCCTTGCTCAAACGTTACGTCACCGAAAAGGGAAAAATTGTCCCCAAAAGGCAAACCGGCACCTGCTCTATGCACCAAAGAGAAGTGACGAGAGCAGTCAAACGAGCCCGCAACGTGGCATTGCTCCCCTTTAAAGGAGACTAAATTTTATAACTTAAAACCTAAGAAAACACTGAATAATCTCTCAGTGTTTTTCGTTTGTTTTTCCGCTTTCTGTTAAATTTTCTTCCAAGACAATACTTTCATTTTCTTCTAAAATTAAACTTTCATTCTCAATTTCAAAACTTTCATTTTCCCCTTCAACCACAAATCCAGTGAATTTATGCAAAGGAGAATTTCCCGAAAAAGTCAAAACTAATAAAAATAAAATTATCCAAATTACGAGTAAAAAATTTCTATATTTCATAGCGTCCTCTTTTATAAATTTGAGACGGCAAAATTGTTTTTAAAAGTTGTTAT
>CAZJEU010000176.1:0-1518 GCA_964545115.1 uncultured Christensenella sp.
TGATTTGGGAACAACCTATACTGTTGTAGCGGTTATCGATTTGACGAATCACAAAAATATGGATGGAAATATTCCTGTTCATTTGGTTAATATTGAACAGTTTTCGCCTTTTGAATTTGATGGTTCCGATAAATCTGAAATAATTGCATCTGTACTGGCTGGTAATGAGCAAGATAGAATGTTTGTTGGCAATAAATTATATCGTCTTAAGGGACATCCTATGTTTCGTAAAGATGCAAATTTGTTTTATCATTGGAAGCTAGATTTAGGCATAAGTATTAAGCCTTTATATAAAGAAGCTGTGCGTGAGGATGTTGATGATGCTGCAAAAGTTGCAGGTAAAATCTTAAATTACTGTCGTATTCAAACCATTGGGAAAGATATTATATGGAACAACGTAATTATTACAGTTCCCGCTTCATTTCAAGCAAATCAAAGAAAAGATGTAATTCAAGCAGTGGAATATGCTGGAATTCGCAAACACGATGGTCAGTTAATTGATGAGCCAAATGCTGCCTTGTTAGGGTTTATAAACCAAATTAGTTTGGAAGAAAAACACAGCATACTTCATGATGGTCCAAAGAATGTTTTGGTGGTTGATTTCGGAGGAGGAACTTGCGACCTATCTTTGTTGCGACTTCGGCTAAGCCAGCTTGTGGAGGTAGAAATATCAAATTTAGCAATTTCTCGCTACAACGATTTGGGAGGGCAGGATATAGATATGATTATTGCAGAAAAAATCCTCTTGCCTGACTTTTTAAAACAAAGCAATAAAAGTTTTGAAAACGATGTTATAGAGCATGTCGTTATCCCTCAATTGTCTGTTGCTGCCGAAAAACTTAAAATTGACTTATCCAATACCATCTCTTCTAAATATGCTAGTTCAACTGAAATAGATAAAAATCAAATAAAATTACTTTTGTCTGAATTGTCCGAAGTGGAAGTAAAAGTAGGCGAGGAGATTTTTTTATTGAAAAATGCAAAACTGAATGGTGACCAATTGCAAGAAGTAGTCTCTTTTTTGTTCCGTTCAGATGATTATCAATTGGATATTGTTGACAAACGAATTCATTCCATGCCTTCCGTTTGTTCGGATATTTTGCAAAAAGCAGGATTAACAAGAGACAAAATTGATTATATTTTGTTTGCGGGGGGAAGTGTCCAAAATTTGCTTTTTGTTCACGAAACAATGCAATTGTTTCCATTGGCCAAAACCCTTCTGCCACAGCGCCCAGATACGCTTGTTGCCAAGGGTGCTGCAATTTATAGTTTTTACAAATATGGCTTAGGTGTCGAATTGGTTAAGCCAATTGTAAGCGATTCGATTGCTGTTACAACCATTAATGATCCCTTTTTTACACTTATAAAAGCCGGCGAAACTCTTCCTTTAAAATTTGATTTGCCAACATTTTCCTTACAAAATTTAGGGCAAAAAAGGATTGAAATACCTTTTTGTATTGGACGTAAAGAATCGGTGGTTCAGGTTTTGAATATCAATATTCCCTATTTTGCGACAAC
>CAZJEU010000177.1:0-1506 GCA_964545115.1 uncultured Christensenella sp.
GGTTGGCGAAAGGCTTTAATGATGTGACGCTTGTTCAGATTGCTAATTTTTGTTTTAAAAATAATATAAAGACCTTGGAAGGAATGGCCCTTACGGTGCAGAAATTTCATAAGTTGGGGCTGACGTCGATGAGCGGAATAAATCAACATATTGAAGAGTTGACGGCGTTGGATGCAAAGGTAAAAGACCTTTTGGTGGTGCTTAACCTTGACCGTCGGGTGAACAAGTTTGACCGAGATTTTTATAAAAAATGGACTAACGTTTTTCATTTTGACCAAGAGATTATTTTGCATGCGATTGATATGTCAAAAGATAAAATGAACGCATTGCAATATGCAAATGCTTTGCTTACTAATTGGTTTGATATGGGTCTGAAAGATATTCAAGAGATTAAAAAGCAGAAAAAGGAAGTGAAAGCCCAAAAAGGTGGTGGCTTTGTGGGTAAGTCTTTTTCGCAGGCAAAGAGTTATACCGCCGAAGAGATGAATGCGCTGTTTGATAATTTGGATGAGATAAATTTATAAAAGATTAAAAGTTGAAGAGATGAAAATTAAAGCAAAGATTTTGAGAGAAATTAAAAGAAGCGGAGAGGACGCCAAAAGAAAAGCACAGGAAAACTTTGATGCGGCGATGAATAATGCTGAGTTTAAAAGACTTTATCTGCGGATGCGTGCGCTCAATTTTGACATTTCACGACTGGACTTTGAGAAAAGAAAGTGCGAAGAGCAGAAAAAAGAACTTAGCGAAGTTTCGGTTTTGGCGAAGGAAGCTTTAAAAAAATTGAAGATGGATTTTGGCGATTTTGAGCCTAAATTCGCCTGCAAAAAATGTTCGGATAGTGGATATTTCGGCAAAAGTTTGTGTGAGTGTTATCATTTTAAAATGCAAAGAGAACTGGTGAATAACTTGGGGAACAAGGTGGATGCCAAGCATACTTTTGAGAAGGCGGATTTCAGTCTTTTTGATCAGCCGCAAAAGGTTAAGTCGACTTATGAGAAAATTGAAAATTGGTGTGAAAAGATTGAAGAGAGTGAATTTAAAAATCTCATTTTGACGGGGCCGACGGGGGTGGGAAAAACATATTTGACTGAATGTGTGTGCAATCGCTTGTTGCAAAAAGATAAATTGGTGGTGTTTTACTCGGCTTTTTCGTTGAACAATTTATTTTTGAAATTTCATACCACTTTTGATGATTCTAAGTCGGGAATGTTAGACGGCGTTTTAGAGTGCGACGTGCTTATTGTTGATGACTTGGGAAGTGAGCCAAAATTTAAAAATGTGAGTGAAGAATATTTTTATTTGTTGCTGAATGAGCGACTTTCAAGAAATAAGAGCACTATCGTGACAACCAATCTTTTGCCCGAAGAAATTTTGGAGAAATATAGTGCGCGAGTGTTTAGCAGACTGTGCAACAAACGCAATACGTTATTTTTAAAAATGGAAGGCAGTGACATTAGATTGAAAAGAAAATAGGATAAGATATAGTTATAAAGGTATAACTATATC